>JAYUGZ010000472.1:0-10536 GCA_043767465.1 Cyanobacteriota bacterium | reverse complement strand
CGGATTCCGACTGAACAGGAAATCAAGCTTTATCTGAAGCGGTGGGATAAAGCTTACGGGATTACTTACAAAGTGCTTGACATTTTGCAACGGGTGTTTTACCGTTCTGATGCTACTCGTGAAGCTTTTGTGGAAATGTGTGCCGATCGCGATGTGCAGAAACTGACATTCGATAGCTACTTGTATAAAACTGTAGTGCCGGCAAATCCTTTCATCCAAATGAAGATTACTGCTAAAACGATTGGTAGTCTGTTGCGCGGCAATGCTTTAGCGCCTTAATTCCAGGTAGCTCTCGGAGAATCCCGACTTCTTGGAGAAGTCGGGGTTCTAAAATCTTGAGCTTACATTGTATAAAAACGCGATCGGCTAAAGGGCCGATCGCGTTTTTAGATATACTCTTAGTCTGCGGAGGCAGACTTTGTTTGTATAGCAGCGGTTTCAACCGCCGAGTAAGAGCCGATGATTAATTCAAGCTCAATTGCACTAAGGTGTCGGGGGCGAGGAAGTGGGAAATGTGATAAGCTCGCTCTTCTGTTTTTAGCAGGATTTTTTCGTAGAGATAGCGCGTAGCTCGATCGCCCAAACTTTCCGCTTGTCCTGCTTGACGGCGCAGCAAACCTATGATAGCTTGTTCGGCTGCTAAATCGTGTTCCAGCATTTGACGGCACGAATACACGCCGTCTGCTTCAGGAGCAAAACAGCAAAGTTCGGCTAACTTGCTGAAGCTAGCTGCTGGTATGCCGCCCAATCCGTTCAAGCGTTCGCCCAATTCGTGGACGCTATCTTGAGCTTCTCCATAGCTTTCTTGAAAGAATTGGTGCAAGGAGTAAAATTCTGCTCCTTCCACCACAAAATGATGTTTTTGATATTGCAGGTATAGAGCCTGAAAACTCGCCAGCAGCGCGTTCATCCCTTCACAAATCGGTGCTGTGACGGAATGTTCCAACAAAATTGGGTTTTCGGCTAGGTGGCCAAATGGTCTCAATGCACTCTGAATCTGGGCCATTAGTGTTCTCCTATCAATAGGCAGCTTTTGTTGCCAATAGAATCAGTCTAGCACGCTCAATTCAGCAGTCAAGCAGGGTCTGCCTCGATAGTGGCAGATTTTGTAGAGTAGGAAATTTTTTTTCTCAACCTATTGAGAATAATTAGCAGTTGCGTTATGCTGGAAAAAGATGCTCGTTCTGAATGCTTCCTGAAAATGGGGCGAATCTTCCGAAGGCAGAAAGCAGCAGGCAAAAGGCAGAATTTTTCAGAAAGGGCTTTTGACAATCCTTGATTCTCTTCTGAAATCTGGCTTTTAACTTCTGCCCCCTATCAGTACGGGTAAAAATTAATGCAAATTATTATTGTTGTCATAAGATGAATCCAGCAGATCAAGAGTTAGAAGTTTGTGAGATTGTGCAAGTTAGTTGGCTAGACAGGTGGCAAGTTTACAAACGCTTGCAAGAACTCGAAATTCCCTGCTGGTGTGCGGTTGACCAACCTTTGCGGGCAAAAATAAACACTGTCAGACAAGCTGCTCAGCTAATGAGCGTGTTGAGGCAAGTTAGTGCCCCTCGGCGCGAATTGGTGCAGTTGCTGGAGTGCTGCTGGCAAATCGAGTAAAGCCCGAAGGAATAAGGAAGTTCGGCAACGGATTACGTAACGGATGTAACGGATGTAACGGAGTTATGACAATGTATAAGTCTGACAAGCAAGTTTCTGAATTCAGCCTAGAGGGGGAAATCCTCAGCCTGATTATTGAAGATGGTTACAAACTTAAATATTTGCGTATTAGCAGCGATCGCAAAGTAGAATACCTCGTGAAACTTTCCAAGGAGTTGCGGTCATTTTTAGCGCCTGTTTTGACGCCTGGGTTGAGAGTTCAAGTTGCGGGCGAGAAAGAACTCAATTTGAAAAACGGTAAAATAAAACTTAAAGCTCGCAGCCTCACTCTGGCTCGCTCCCTCGAACACCTAGACTCTACCAGCGTACCTGCTGGGGTACTGATGTGTGAACGCACGATCGCTAAAACCGAAGTCACCACTCCCATCGCAGCTAAAACTGAAAAAGCTGCGGCAAAAACCCAAACCAAAATATTAGTATGTCAAAAATCCGACTGTCAGAAGCGGGGCGGCGCAGCAGTCTGTAAAGCTTTAGAAAATGCTTTGAATGCGCGGGGTTTAGAAGGGCAAGTGACTGTTCAGGGAACCGGATGTCTCAAACAGTGCAAAGCGGGGCCAAATATAGTTGTGATGCCGGACAAAACTCGCTACAGTCGCATTTCACCAGCAGAAATTCCAGCAATTATTGACAAACATTTTGCAGTTGTCAAAGCTTAGCCGATCGCAGGGAATGACAGAGTGGGAGAGTCAAGGAGGGTGGTTATTTTTTCTGTTCCTTCTTCCTTCTTCCTTCTTCCCTCTTCCTTCTTCCTTCTTCCTTCGGGCTTCCTTTTGGATAATCTATCAGGATAGACTGTATCTGAGACCCTGTGACTATTGGGATAGAAAGCCATGTCAGAAGCTGATCTTCGAGCCAATCAGCACCAACCGCACCCTGCTGTTCAATCGGATAACGAACCATTGCAGTCAAATTTTGCTGCTGCTGGGGGTTTTGAGCCGATCGCCCCCCATCCGACAGAAACTCCCGCAAGGGTTCCCCAACAGCCAGCAGAAGACTGGCAAACAGTAGATTTTCCCAACGCGCTCAGCGTAGATGCAATTCCCACAACACCCTCCGCGAACAATTTGCCATCTCAGACACAACCAACCGAGGCGAACTCGCCCCCGATTTCAGAGAATCTAAAAAATCTGCTTGGCAATGCCGAACAGGCTCAAAGCAAAGGATCGACCCCAGTCACCCTGATGCAAGCGCTGCACGAATGCAACCGCGACCTTTTGCACCGCATCGCCCAGCTAGAAACAGCTCTCGAAGTGTCGCAAAAGACCTTGCTAGAACGCGAAACCTTGCTTCTTCAGCGGACTGCAACACTCGAAAACACTCAAGAACAATTGGCGCGACTGTTTGGCAAAGTGGATGTTTCTCATCAAACTCTCCAGGGTCAAGAAATTTTAGTGGAGAGTTTAAGAAATAAGTTGGCAACTAGCCAAACCAGGTTAGCGATTGTTGAGCGAGAATGTGCGTCTACTGTGCAACGCTACAACGAACAGTTTCATCAGCTAGTAGCCACAGAAAATGTTTGCAAGGAATTGCGATCGCGCTTGCACCGCCAGCAGCGCCACACCCTGCAATTCAAAGCTGCCTTGGAAAGAAGTCTGGAGATGCCGCACGTCAAATCGCCGATCGTCGAGCCACCTGAGGCTGCCGAGGATACTGCCCAGAAGCAATTAGAATCCTTGCTGGAGGCGGTCAAAAGCTCTCAGGTGCCGCTGCCGCCAGCCTTCAACGCTTCCCCTGTCCAGCCTTGGTCAGATCCCGAAGAGCATCCAGAGGTAGCGCCTGCTGCCGGTGCGATCGACCATGAATCCACAGCTAATCTGGAACTCAACAAATTAGCCCACGCATCCGGCATTCAATTGCAGGAGAGCGAAACTTACCGGACTCAGGAGCCGGAAACAAAACCGCCCGAAGCGGTTGCGGAACCTCAACTGCCGGTACCCGAGTCTGAACCAGAAACGGCTGCTGCCACATTAGGCAGCCAAGAATTGGCCAGGGCTTTTCAAATTTTGAATTCAGTTGAAACTTTTGGCATTCAAGAAGTGCGATCGACTGAAGCCAAATCTACAGCAGTCGCACAACCCGACTGGCTGGCCTCGATCGCCAGTCCGCTGCGGGCTGCTAAAAAACGCCGATCGCTAGCTGAAATTGAATTGCCGAGTTTTCGGTGAAATTAAGTTGGTAGCGATAACCTGCGACTGATGGAATTGGGAATGGGGAATTGGGAATTGGTAATTGGTAATTGCTCTGATTTACCAATTACCAAAAAGACAGTTTCTAGAACTTCCATAAACTGTGGCTGTTTAGGAATTTGAGGACTGAAGTCCTCACTAAAAACTTAACTCAAAACTATTTTCTCCCTTTTCCCATGCCGTAGGTGAGAGCGTAGCTGGTAGCCAACAGCCACAGCCAAACACCCGGATACCGGGGCTCTAACCAAGGTTGTACCAGGCGGGCGAAACTGGGTAGCCATCCAAATAGCCAACTTGCTAAAGCCAGCAAAGTAAAACTCAAGTAACTTCCCAACCAGCGCCAAACATCCCCGAAGGTGACAAAATCTAAAATCCACAGCAGCAGAGAAGGGTTTTTTCCGGCGGCTTCAATCGCCAATCGATTGAAAGTGAGCCAGTCGATTTTGTCTTTAATAAAAGTTTCGGCTACGGCGAGTTCTTGTTCTGCCAAAATACCGAAAAATGTATTGAGAATTGAATTGATTCTTTGGGGTGGCAAACTCCGCCCGGTGGGAACCATCATGCCTTTAGAAAACAGCCAAGTTACTGACACATTGCTTTGGTAGGCGCGAATTTGGTTTAAGTGATTGGCACTTAATAAGTTGTGCTTTAAAGCTGTATCCAAAAGGTCAGTTAAGCGGAAAAGATTGCGGATGAGGGAGCCGAAACCGGTGAAAACGAGGGGAGATTGCAGGGATGCTGCGTCGCCGATCGCAATTAGGCGATCGACAGCCACCGCGCGATCGCTACTATTGCTGCTAAAATGCCCAGGGATATAACCAAAAGTCGGCTTTTTCCACACCAATTTATCGAGATCGCAGCGGCGGTACTCCGGCAAAATTGTGAAAAAATCCTCGTACAATTCCAGCAAAGAACCGGGATTTTCGGGATGTACTTGGTGGTAGTGAAACAGATAAACTGTCAGTTCTCCACCGGCGCCGGGAAAAAGTTCCCAAATGAGCTGGCGTCCGCGTGAGATGTCGCCGTGACTGTAGAGAACATCACCGTACTCGGAATCCCAAACCCCAGGCTCAAATCCTCCATCAATGGCAGCTCCGACGGTCGGGCAAACGCTGTCAAAAGCCCGCCCTCCGTTCAATTGCCAAGCGATGGGAGAAGCTGAACCCATGGCATCTACGAGTAACCTTGCTGAGGTTGTGCGATCGGCTTTTGTCGGCAGGTGGCAGCCCTGAACTATCACTTTTCCAGCTTCAACGTCGGCTCTGATAAACTCAGTTTCGTCCCAGATTTCCCCGCCAGCTTCTGTCAGCTTAACTCCCGCCAAATACAGCAGTTTCTCGCCGTCCAAAGCTACGTTCAGCACCTTCGGCGTGTGCAGAATTGGTGCTTTAGCAACGGGCGGATTGTTAGCATCAAAAAACTTGTTGTAGCCATCTTTGTATTCTCGGGCAATCAAAGTTTCGATTTCCGCAGCCGTAAACAAACCCAAATCAATTAAGCTTTGAATTTCATCCCGCGAAATATTCCACTCGCGATTCATCCGCCCGAAAGGCATTCGTTCCACCAGCAGCACTCGGTAGCCCAATCTCGCCATGACTGCGGCGTGAATCACTCCCAACGCCCCGCCAATATAAATCAAATCGTAAACAGTATCCCCAACATCCGACGAAACTGTACTTTTTACCTTCTTCTTAACATCAGTTACATCCGCTACATCTTGTACAGTGCTCGTTGCCGAACCTTCCTTCTTCAAAAACACTACTTGCTTTGGCTTTTGAGGATTGCGAGTACCTTCACGCCAGCGCTGCTCCCACCAGTAAACGCGCTGAAGGTCATATTCGCCTTTGGGCATTTTTTGGAAGTATTTAACGGTGAGCGGGTAATAGGGGGCAAGAGCTTCAAAAATTGACTGTTTGGAGAGGTCTATGACAGGAGGTTGAGGGTAGTTTTCGGGAAACTTGTTTCTGACAGCCAGATTCAGAGTTTGCAGGAACTTTCTTTCTCCAGGGGGCGCGTCTTCGATACGAAAGACTTTTAAATAAGTTGTACGCTGTACTGACCAGACAAAGGTGGAAAGTTCTGTCGATCGCGAATCATGATTTTCTGAATTACTATCAGTGAATGTCGGTTTTAGATTAGCATTTTGACTTCCAGATTTGACCAACTCCGCTGCTGTTGCGGGTGAAAGCAGGCGAAAACCGTCAGGAGTAATAATTTTTTCTCCGATTCCGGGATCGAATTCGTGCTGTAACCAAGTGCAGACGGCTGCTGTATCCGGTGTCGGGACTTCTAGATAAAGAATTTCTTGCATGATTGGGGTCTCAATTCTGAATTAATTAATAAAGATGGGGGAGTTGACAAGGGAGCAAAGTACGCTATACTCCCGAATACTTATTGAGTTTTAAATAAGTTTACAATGTTCTCAGATTTTTAGCTAATTCGCCGGAAGCCCCGCAGTGGCTAAATATCTACTTTCTTCGGTATGCAATCTCATGAATTA
Source organism: Cyanobacteriota bacterium (assembly GCA_043767465.1). Taxonomy (GTDB): domain Bacteria; phylum Cyanobacteriota; class Cyanobacteriia; order Cyanobacteriales; family Microcoleaceae; genus Microcoleus. Next base: position 4,182 of record JAYUGZ010000472.1, on the reverse strand, counting down.
TCCTATTCCTACGAATCCTCAAGAAATGATTGCTTTGCGACAGCAGCCGCTGAATGAAGAATTGGTGGCGTCGGCGATCGCGGGTGTGATTCAAATAGCTCGATCGCGATCGCAGTCTTTGGATGAGTTAAAGGCTGAGGTACTCGCCGACGACAATCTGCTCGATTTGGCTCAAAGGCGCTGGCTGAGCGAGATTGTGGCTCAAGCTTGGGAAAATTTGCCTTAGAGTAAACTGCTGCTAAAATACTTACCTAATTATAAGTGAACTTAAAATGGTACAAACAAGATTAAAATCCTTAACTATAGAAGAGTTTCTCCAACTCCCAGAAACCAAACCTGCCAGCGAATACATTGACAATCAAATTATTCAGAAGCCAATGCCACAAGGAAAACACAGTGCAACTCAATGTGAACTAATTATTTTGATTAACGCTATATTGAAACCCAAAAAAGTTGCACGGGCATTTCCAGAACTCCGGTGTACCTTTGGCGGAAGGTCAACAGTGCCTGATGTTTCAGTATTTGTCTGGGACAGAATTCCCGCCGATGATAACGGCGAAATTGCTAATGCTTTTCCCCTAGCTCCTGATTGGACAATTGAGATTTTGTCGCCAGACCAAAGTCAGACTAAAGTTACTAAAAATATTCTGCATTGCTTAAATCATGAAACTCAAATGGGCTGGATGATCGATCCTGACGAACAATGTGTTTTTGTTTATCTTCCCCAGCAACAGACAGCAGTATTTGATGAACCAGAAATGCTGCTACCTGTCCCGTCCTTCGCTAGCGAACTGCGGTTGAGTGTCGGAGAATTGTTTGGCTGGCTGCTGAAATAATCTTCGGTAGGAAGAAGGCAGTTCGGCAACAAGCAATGTACGGGATGTAACGGATGTAAAGGAAGCACAAGAGAGTAATTTTGGCACGGAGACACGGATTAAATATTGCCAAGGTCAACGGACAACAGCCAACTGACAACAGTTAACTAACTAACGCAATTCGACTTCTCGCTTGACTTCTGATAACACCCGATCGCCCCGCGTCAACCGATATTCGGCGCGCCACACTCCGGGAGTCAGGGGAGAATTTGTACTGTTTTTTTTCCCAGCATAACGCAACCAAGTGCGGTTGGAGGCTGGAATTTCCTTGGTGTCGTTGACGATTGTTTTGCCATCAGGTGCAAAGATTTTGTATTGTTCGCGATCGCCCTTAAGGACTCCGTAACTCTGCACCCAAAACAACAAAGCTGGACTATTGACAGGTAGTTGAGTTTCTGAGAATTGTCCCGCCCAGACAGTGTTGTCATCTGGTGGCTTGGGTGCAAAACCGGCGCGAATTAAACCTGTAGAAACATAGTCGATCGGCTTGTCCCAAATTGGATTGCGGGCGGTGTTGCAGCCTAATTTGGCATCTGGGCCGACAAACGGATCTACGGGCTTACCTTGGTACCGAAAAGTGACGTGTACGTGGGGGAAAGAGGCTAACCCAGAGTTGCCCACCATGCCCAAAACTGTGCCTTTTTCTACCTGCATTCCCGGCTTCACAACAACGCTGTTTTGGCGGAGGTGGCAGTATTGGGCTTCCCAGCCACCACCGTGATCGATTACCATGCCATTGCCGCATTCTGTACCTGCGACGTTGGCTTTGTCTGTCTGGTTTTGCAAACGTCGATCGACTACACCATCTCGCACTCGCAAAACTTTGCCCGCAGCGGAGGCGATAACTGGTACTCCTTTCGCCATTGCTTTGGCATCGGGAATGGCAAAATCTATACCGTCGTGCCCGTCGTAGGTTTGTCGCCCGCAGCCGAACTCAACGGCGGCGGGACTTGGATCGCGATCGAAATAGTGCATCACAAAACAGTCTTTTCCTAGGCTACAGTCGATCGGCTGACCGAATTTTGGGCTGTTGGGCTGTTGGGCGACGGCGGAAGAGACGAGACGTTGGGCGATCGAGTTGGCTTGGGCGATCGGCGCATTAACTCCGGTGTTTTTAGCACAACTATACAGAATTGTCAACCCGACGGTCAACAAAATTGTAGCAATGTATTTTTTTGATAGTATATTCATTCGCCGGTGGGATGTAAAGCTGAGGTGGGTAGTGAAAAATCTATTAATCATTCAAAATATACTTGCTCAGGAATCTAGACGATCGATCGCATCTTTTCGTTTCCTAGATTTGTTGTATTATTGTCTGTTTTTGATTTTTAATTGTTAATTACTTAAAAAATGCTGTCTAAAATTCGATCGCTAATTTCGATAATTCGGCTTGGTGGCCTGGCTGTTGCTGGTTTTGCGATGTGGGCATTTGCCACCATTGCCCATGAGGTTTTGGAAAAGGAAACTTACGCTTTTGATAAATCTATTTTAGTATATCTCAGGAGCCTGCACGATCCGGTGCGCGATCGCATCATGCTCGCCTTGACATCTTTGGGGGAACCAAATTTGCTGCTGATGCTGAGCGTGAGTTTGGGTATTATGTTGTGGGTGCGCAAACATCGATCGGAAGCTATAACGATCGCAATTACCGGCGCGGGGGCTGTTGGTTTAAATATGCTGTTAAAACAACTGTTTGCGCGCGATCGGCCTCAACTTTGGGAGCGCGCAGTTGAGGTAAAGTTTTACAGTTTTCCTAGCGGGCACGCGATGATTTCAATGGTTGTTTACGGTTTGCTAGGATATTTTTTGGGCGCGCGCTTTCCCAGACAGCGGTGGTTGATTTATGGCTTGACAGTTGTATTAATTGCTGGTATTGGTTTGAGTCGGCTTTATCTCGGAGTTCACTGGCCTACGGATGTTATTGCTGGTTATATTGCGGGTTTTGTATGGCTGCTTGCTTGCATTTTTAGTTTGGAAGTATGGAAGCAGTTTCATGATTCTCGTCCTGTTCCTGAAGAGAAGTTTTTGTCGCCTGACTCCCAAAACATGACGGAAAAATAACCAGAAACAAGGTTCGTAGTGAGAACTTTAGTCCACATTCAAGAAGGACTAAAGTCCTCACTACGAACTATGAATAACAATTTCCTTTTGGGTAAAACACATGGCAATTCCTTTTTCGTAGTAAGCCGCCTCGTTAATAAAAATCGGATAAACAATCGATTTATCTTCATACAAGACCGACTCGCCATCAAAGGTCAAAAACATCGGATCGCCCAGATTCAAGGCTTCATAATCTCTCGATTGTAGCTGAGGATGAATCATTGCCTTAATTTCTCCGGCGTTGTTTCTCGGATAGTCGATCGCCCGAATGCTTTGATAAATAGTCAGGGAATTTGTTACAACGGGCATTGTGCCTTGATTGTAGGCTTCTACGCAGTCTAAAATTGTGCCGATAACTTGCTCGGTTTGCTGAAATAAAGAGGCATCTAAGACGCCTTGCGGGACTGCACCAACTTCCAGCGTACCGCCTAACTCGGAGATTGATCGCAACAAAGGACTATCTTGATGATTGCTTGGCGAAGCCAGTAGCTTGAGGTGCGGATAGACAGAGGTTAAATAAGCTGCTAGTTGCAGGTTAAAGGGATGCTGGCTGGCGAGAATAAATGTTAGCCCCATGTTGGATGTGGTGCTGTGCAAGTCGATGATTAAGCTTTGTTGCTCGGTGTTTTTTGAGCTAAAAATGTGGTATATTTCTTTTGCCCGCTGGGCTTCGTAGCTGGAGAGGTGGGGATTTTCTAAATCTTGCTGGAGAAAGCAGCGGTTGAGGTCGATATCGACGTAGCGCCTGCCGATTTCGCAGGCTTGGGGATTGGCTAGCAGGGCGATTGTTTCAAAAGTCGATCGCCCAATTAACTCTGGCGCGCGATCGAACTTCTTCACAAGGTATACTCCTGTGAGTTCGTTTCCGTGGGTTCCTCCCACTATGGCAACACGTTTAATTTGATTCATAAACAAACCAGTTTCTATGCCAAGCATACCATCATTTGTCATGTGTTGGTAACGCAGACCTCAGAAACCGGGTTGATCTCCGTATTTCTCGTCACCCAACCCAAAAACTCGTAGAAACCCGGTTTCTTGGCCCCAGGCGAAAATAACTGATGTATGTCATTGCGAGCTCTTAGCGAAGCAATCGCCAAGACTAAGATTGCTTCGTACCTCGCAATGACAATTTTGGGGTTTCTTGGCCCCAGGCGAAAATAATTGATATATGTCATTGCGAGCTCTTAGCGAAGCAATCGCCAAGACT
>JAYUGZ010000471.1:0-1640 GCA_043767465.1 Cyanobacteriota bacterium | reverse complement strand
AAACCGAGTAATCCCGAAATGGTTTTGTTTGCAAATGGTTTTCGACTTACTGCCAGTCCAACCGCCACAATCCCCACTAAAATTAGTACAAACTGCATTGGAAATATAGTTTGATTGTATTTCTCGAAAACTCGAATAAATTGTTCTATGGTAAATGGCATCGCTAATTTTCCTCAGCTCGATTGTGGGTTATTCTATGGCGATTTATAGCTGCCAACAGCCTGCCATTCTTCGACTAAAGATGGTGGGACTGACAAGCTAACAGGTTCACCACCGATAATTGGCAATGATAATTTCAGAGGAATCTCCGCCTGCAATTGCGGTAATAATGGCTGGAGGTCATACTGTCCGACGTTGGGTTGGGGAAGGGCTGACTCGGTGAAAATATCACTAGAAGCTTCGGTAGCTGTGAGTGTTTTTCCTAGGGAATCAGTCAGAGTGAGGGGTTGAGTGCGATCGATCTTCGCCACTCCAGGAAAACCCACCAATCGCAGATCGAAACTCGTCTGGTTATCTGGGCTGATGCGTTTAAAGGCGATCGCTTGCCAGTTATGCCCATTCTGATCTGTGAGGGTTTGCCGCGATTGATAAACCATCTGTCCTGGTGCTTCCTCTAGTTCGCGAATGGCAGCAATTGTCGGGTTTTGCCCAAGTCCAAGTAAGAGGCAAAACCAGATCGCAAGTCCGATCAATATGGTCTGAATCGACTTTCCAAATATCATAAATTTCTCCTGAGATTGAATTATGAAAATTTCTGCGATCCTAATTACTGAGTAACTATTTGCGGTTTTTCTCTACCAAATTGCCACAGCAAGATCGCACCCAATCCGAACAGATTGACTAGAGAAACTACTAACCCTCCAAAGAATGGAATTAGTGTCAGAACTGTCAGAATCGCCAAACCCACCAAGAACTGCTGCTGCAAGGATCGATCGCCCTTACCAACTACACGTTGACCGACAAAAAGCGCCACACCTAATGAGCCGACTAGAGCCGTGACAACCGCAGTCAGACTCAGGAGTGGAATCAGGGGAATCCCAATCAGCGTAATCGCGAGAAACACCGTGGCGAAAACAAAAGAGACGATCGCCCCAAGGCCCCATAAAGCTGTCAAACCGGGACGTTGACGCAATTGTGTAGCCAAAGAAGGCAGGAATTGTGGGCTGCTATGCAAAATAATCAGTCCGAGAATAGCTGCTACTACTGCGGAACAAGTTCTAAAAAGGGCACTGAAGAAATACTGAGCGAAGAAGCTACTTCTGCCGCGATTAGAGCCATACATCATGCCATGTCGATCGCTAAATGTAGCACGTTCACCACTAACGATCGCACCTGGTTCCTGCACGATTTTGCCGCCAAAGGAATAAGCATCACCCTCTACCCGCGCTCCTTTTTTCAGGATGACATCCCCGCCAAAAGCCATCGCAGTATCCAAAACTCTGGCATTAGGAGAAACCGTAACACTCCCCCCAAAAGCATGGGCATTTTCCACAACTTGATTCTCTGCTACGATGATGTTTCCACCAAAGCGAATCAGGTTAGTATTATTGATATTGATATCAGTCTGAGCCAGGGCATTGCCTGCAAATATTAAGCAAATTGTCGCTAGGAAAGCTAAAATTAATTGTTGCCATTTCATA
>JAYUGZ010000470.1:0-10558 GCA_043767465.1 Cyanobacteriota bacterium | reverse complement strand
AAGTACGCTCAAGCGCACGGGTATGTGAACTGAGGGAATCTCGTCCAAGTACGTAACCCGAAAATCTGCCTCTGGGGTTTGACTGACCATGAAGTCCTAGTTTCAAATTTCAAGCTGATGTCTTTAGCCTATTCTGTCCTAGCCGCTCCACCTTTATCAAATATTGTTATTATCAACAGGCCAGCTTTATACAAACTTTACAAAAATGCCTGAACAATCTGACACCGATCGCCTCAATTTTACACGCAAGGGTTAAATTGAGTCTACCGTCCAAGCCACAGAAGGAGAGGGTTCGAGGATTTGACCGCTGTTGATAGCCCTGGAAACAGAGAATTGATGACCGCAGCCAACAGCCAAAAGTTAACAGCTAAAAGTTAACAGCAAAGTCAACAATTAACCGTTAACTTGAAAACCCAGCACCCTGCGCCGGGGGATGAGGTTAAGAATTGTAGACGTTTTCTGACTGGGAGGTTTCGCGGGTGATGGGTTTGACTTGGGCTTTGGCTTTGGCTGCGTTGCGTTTTAGGGCCTGGAGACGAGCTTCGTATTTAGCCCGCTGCTGTTTTTTGGAAGTTTGCTCGATTAAGGTTTTTAAGGCGCTGCCCAGGCTTTTGTAGGCGTTTGGGAGAGTGTAGCCGAAGCGGGTGGCAAGGGCGAGGGCTTTTTCGTCGGCGTCTACTGCTTCTTTTAAACTTTTCTCTCCGTTGTTTTTTTGGTAAAGTCTCCAGCCGGAAACGCCGCACAAAGACAGGGCCAGTACCAGCAGCAAGCCGTCTTGCACCCAAAGTTCGCCGACTGCGCCGCCTAAACCGATGGCGAGGGCTGCCATTTCCCAACCGTCTCTGGGGATCGTGTCGTTTTGAATTCGGGCGACTTCATGCCAAAATAGGAGGTTGCGCTGATCCATTGCTAGCTGTTCCCAGCGGATCAAGTCTATCTGTATTTCTACCTGGTCTTTGCCTATTTCTTCGCTGCGGATCAGGGTGGGATTAACTTCTATTGTTTTTTCTACTGTTACCCAACTTTGGAGTTCTGGGGGCAGTATATTTTTCAAGCGCCGGATCTCACTCATCTCGGCTCTTGCTGTAGAGGTTGCATAGGATGTCATAGCTCCGGCCTATTGATTTTCTAAAGGTTAATATGTGTCTATTTCTGGAGTATAGCAAACCTTGAATCCAAATATAGTCCAGCTACGGCGGTCGATCGACCTTTTGGCAATTTTACTTGATTTTAGTCTCGGTCGGGGCGATCGATCCAGCGCTTAAGACTACTTCATCAACGGTTTCATCAACGGTTCGATTTCTTGCCGCAATTTCGACCAAGCCGCCAAAACAGACGGCTTAGAAGTAATCCCTTTTTGAACCAAAACCACTCCATCCAATACTTCAGCAATGCCGTAAGCACCAATCCGCAGAGCTTCGTCCGTAAAACGCACTCCCCCCCGAACTCTACCTCGGTCAATGGGACCTTTTAAATTATTCTGCTGCAACTGCCACAAATCTAACAGCGCATAATCGACCTCCACCACTTTTCCCTGTTCATCTTTCATCTGCATCACTTCCAAACGGATCAAGTTTCGGCGACCTGAAAGGTGAGAAACTATATAACCGCTAGTCGAAACACTAGCATCTTGGGGAATCAAGCTAAACACTTTTTTGATATTAGCTGCGTGTCCGAGTTGAGCCGGCAAAGTTTGATAAACCCAAGGTTGGAAAGAATAAGGAGAAATAAAATACAAAGCTCGATGCGGATTAGAAGTGTATGTAAGTAATATTGACAAACCAATACACCCAATCCAGAAGCGGTGGAACCTCGGTTTAAATTTATCTTGATGCTGCGACCACCACAGAATTGTACCGTAAAACAAGCCCGGAATTACAGCAAAGGTGTAGCGAGTGTTGATAGAAGTAGCAGCTTGATTAAAAACTTGCAGCAGCAGCACCATTAAAGGAAAAACAGTCATTAACCAGGCGCTAGGAGTGATAACAGGTACAAATGCTAGCGGCAACCAATGACCTAAAAGATATAAAATGCGCCTGCTGGCATCTTTAAAAAACACTTCAACAATTATCTGAGGTTGGCTGATAATCGCCCACAGCAGCTCTAGTGTTGACGGGTTTTCTGTTTTGACAAATTTCCTAAAGTAATTAGCTAAGTACAGGCGAGAACTGTCAGTCGAAAACATCGGCATAATTGTATTAGTTACGAACACCACGTAGCTAAAGCTGAGAGCGCACAAAGCTAGACCTGCGCGCGGGTAGCGACGGCTGACAATTAAATACGCTCCTATGCCAAACAAGCTAATTCCAGCATCTTCGCGAGTGCCTAAGGTTAAAATAGCGAACAGCCAAAATAGCGGCCAGCGCTGCTTTTCTAATGCTAGGAGCAAACTAAATATAAATAGAGGAATTTGGCAGTGTTCGTAAAAATTTCCCAGCGTCGGGCCGATAACACCATTGGCTCCGTAATAGCTGGCTACGATCATTACTGACAGTGGAACAGATAGATAATGTCTTGCTAAAAAATACAACACTATTCCTGATGCTGCAATTAAAGCTACTTGCAAAACTATCAGGGTAACTGGAGATGGAAACAAGGCATAAATCGGCATCCAAATCAAAAAATCTATGACGAAGTGTTGCCCTAAATGGATGTAAGATGGGTATGAAAGTTGTCTGTCCATCAGCGAGGCGCTGGAGGCGGCTGAGGACATTGAACTTTGAAAGAATCTGCCGTGTACGCTATTCCAAAATACTTGGTTAAATAAGCCGTGATCATAGGTAGATAAGAAGCTTTCGTAGCGAATTATGCTAAAGAATAAAACTATTACAAAAAAAATGGCTGCTAGGATTGTAACTTGACGCAATCCTGTTTGATTGTTCCAGGAGTAGAGAGGCTTGAATTTCATGTTTTTTGCTGAAGCAGATATTTTCCCAAGGTTGATGTGACTTACTGTATAGATATTTGATAGAGCCGGTTAACCGCAGACATAAGGCAGATTAACACAGATTAACGCCGATAATTACAAGATAGTTTTTGACTTTTATAAGATGTCTATTGGACTTACCTACAGGTGGTGAGAAACCGGGTTTTTCGCGAAACTTATTGGCTCAAACCCGGCATAATTGTTAAAAAACCCGGTTTCTTTGGTCGGAGTTCGCAAATCCGGGTTGACTGAAGTTGTGCTTAAATTCGGAAATAGAAATAAATTTCCCTTGGGTTTTAAGTTTTGTCAGGTATTTTTCGAGTTTGTCAACCATTTTCTGACCTGAGTCTTTTTTGACGTAACCGGGTAATTTAAACTGGGAAATATCTGTGAATTCCCAGGGGTGAAAGTAGATGTTCAAATACGAGTCTGTGTCTAGTGTTAGCTTGGCTGCTAATTGTATCACTGACAGGGGAAAGTTTTTAAAGCTCAACCAAAATAAGGGAAATCTGATTAGAGGAGTGACTGAAATGGGAAGATTGAGCAGTTTATTTGTATAATATGCAGTTCTGGGTTTAGATAGATTGTTGTATCGCCCGGGGATGTAGGTGGGATTCATTGAGGAGTTGTATTCGTAGCCTGCTTTTTCTATTTCTATGTCATCAACTGGCTGAAGTCTCGCCATCCTGAATCCGGTGACTTGAGTATTAGTTATTTTTTCTAGGGCTTGCTTGGATTTTTGTAAATCTTCTAGGCAAAATTGAGAGTGGTAAAAGCCGTGGGAGGCGATTTCGTGGTGTTGAGCAAGTTTTTTGATTGTCTCTCGGTTGTGGAGCGCAAAGTTGGCTGTGACAAAAAATGTGGCTGTAATCTCTAATCTGTCGAGAAGTGCCATAATCTGCGACAATCCTCGGCTAGAAATTTCAAATTTAATCTCGTCTGTTAGAGGTTGACCGTATTCTTCGGGGATGTCAAATTCTTCTATGTCAAAGCTTAACAAGATTGATTTATTCATAGTAGCCTGCCCGGTCGTTGTATCTAATTTTAAATAAGCAGCTCAGCATTTTTAAGGAATCTTGAAGTATATTGACTTGAGAAATTTTGTAGAGGTGTTGCTGGGAAACTCTGGCGGGAATTTCGCCAATTGTATATCCTTTCTTTTTGGCTAAAAAAAGCAGTTCTGCATCAAAGGAAAAGCCGGTAAGTGTTTGTTTTTTAAATATTTCTTGGGCTGGTATTTTTTTAAAGCCTTTGAGTCCGGCTTGCATATCTCTATATTTTAGATTGAGGATTGCTCGGGAAATTAAGTTAAATATTCTGCCGGATATTTTTCTGAGTAAGGTAAGATTTCGGAAGTTCTCTCTATCCAGGTTTCTGCAACCAATTACGACATCAAATTTTTCTAGTTTTTCTACTAAGGGTTCTAGGTGTTCGAGGGAGTAAGCTAAGTCGCCATCCATGAAGCAAATGCAGTCGTAATCTGCATATTCGCATCCTTTTTTTACAGCATACCCTTTGCCTTGACGGTTGCTGTAAGAAATTAGTTTGATGTGATGTGTGGGGTAAGCTTTGAGTTGGTTTTCGATAATTTCCAGTGTATTGTCGGTGGAGCCGTCATTAACAATGATAAAATTGTAAGCGTGATTTTTTTGAGAAAATTCTAAAATTCTGTCAAAGGTTTGCTCTATGCAATTTGCTTCATTGTAAACAGGCAGAATTACCGCTATCTTCATCATGGTTATTGCATCGGGCTTTCGCAGAAATATGCTAGCACCTCAGGGGGGAAATCACAAGTAAAAGAGATCACCGGGAAAAAATTCCGGGAAAAAATAAGCATGGTAAGCTTTGGGCCAGGGTGGCACGAAAAGTGCGATCGACATAAATTGTATCATGGTAGGCTTGACCTAGCTCATCTTTAAGGCAGATACGGGCGATCGACAACCTAGACACTCCCAACACCTGGGATCAAAAAACCCTCATACTGCCGCCTGAACCCTTTACCTCATGAGGTTGTAATTGTCAATGGTAAATTATTTAGTTAAGAAATGGCCGGAGTATTTTAAACCCGGTATGACGCCCCGAAAAAAACGCATTATTAGCTTTTTACTAGCATTCCTCCTAACTTTCATCACTTATCAAGCAATCTTAGAAATTATCACAGTAGAAATTCCGATTTTCGGCTTTCACGATATAGTTGACCTTCAGAATCCCCAGGAAATACCGCCGCAGCGCAGAGACTTTCCCGGCGACTACAGCCAGCAAAACTTGGAACCTTTTTTAGAAGACTTAGTTAGCCATAACTATTGGTTTTTGTCAACCCAAGAGCTTTACGAGTATTTCATCGCCAATCCGAAAAAGCCGGTGCCGAGTGAATATCGCGATCGCAAAAAAGTTATGATTGCCTTTGACGATGGAAACAAAAGCATTTATACCCACTTACTGCCGATTTTAGAAAGACTCGAAAATAAATACGGCAAAAAAACTAAAGTAGTTGTATTTGTCAACTCCGGCTTCTTAGGTCGTCAAGACTCACTCATAAAAAAGGTAACTTGTCAAGACTTGAGAGACGGAATGCAAAAAAGATTTTATGATATTCAATCCCACGGACTGAATCACGAAAATCTCACAAAAATTTCTCCGACAGCATTAGACAGAGAATTATCTCAAGACCAAATTAGACTGAAGAAATGCACCCAAGATTTAGACCCAAATCAAATAGTTGCTTCTCATATAGCCTACCCGTTTGGCGCTGTCAACAAAGAAGTTGAAAAATCTGTTGCTAAATACTACAAATCCGGATACTTGTACGACAGCTTAAAATTAAAATTGCGGTTTTTTCCACCGAGTAAATACCGAATTTCCCGGCTAACAGTCAATACCAAACACTCCGCCAAAAGACTCAGCAGCTTAGCTTCAGGAAACTGGCTACACAAATTAATTGGCAAAAAATAAGCTAGAAAGCTTTTATAGTTATTCAATCAAGAATTGGTGAGTGCATTGGAACAAACAACATCGGAATCAGAAAGTAGCATCGAAAACCAAAAACCGTTAGCAATTGCTGCCGTTTCCCAACGCGCCGACGCCCTCGACGCTTTGCGCGGAATAGCAGTTTTAGCAATGGTTTTATCAGGTACAATAGCCCGCAAAACATTACCAGCGTGGATGTATCACGCCCAATTACCACCACCAGACCATATTTTCAATAACAAACTGCCAGGATTAACCTGGGTTGACTTAGTTTTTCCCTTCTTTTTGTTTGCAATGGGCGCTGCGATACCCCTAGCTTTGTCGCGCCGCATCGCCAAAGGATGGGATACAAAAAAAGTTATTTTCTCTATTTTGCAAAGAGGCTTTTTCTTAGCATCCTTTGCAATATTTCTCCAGCACATTCGCCCGACTACAATTAACCCCGACGAACCCAGCCCGCAAAAGTGGTGGCTGGCTTTGTGCGGATTTGTAATATTATTCTTAATGTACGTTCGCTGGCCCCAAAAGTGGTCGGCGTGGCTGCGCAGAGGGTTAACCCTTGCTGCTTGGAGTGCCGGGATTGGCTTCATATCTCACATCAAATATCCCGACGGTAGGGGAATTTCTTTGAACCGCAGCGATATTATCTTAATGGTACTGGCAAATGTAGCCGTTTTCGGCTCGATAATTTGGCTGTTTACTCGCTCAAACCTGTGGTTGCGAGTTGGATTTTTGGGCTTGCTGTTTGCGGTGCGGCTGTCTTCTCATGATGATGGTTGGATTAAGTCAATTTGGCTGTACTCTCCTGCACCTTGGCTGTTTCAATTTGATTATTTAAAGTATTTGTTCGTAATGATTCCCGGTACGATTGCGGGGGATTTGCTCGGTCGGTGGATAGAGTATTCTTCGCCGGAAGAGGCGATTTATGCTAGCTGGAAGAGTTGGCGCTATTTCAGCATTATGGTTTTGATGTTTGCTGTAAATCTAGTCTTGTTAATTGGACTGCAAGCTAGATGGGTTTGGCAGACTGGATTAGTGACGGTGGTGCTGTGTTTGTGCGGTTTGGTTTTGTTTAAAAAGCCCGGTAACGTCACGGAAAATGTATTGAACCGCCTTTATAGATGGGGGTTTTATTGGCTGGTTTTGGGTTTAGTGTTTGAGCCTTATGAGGGCGGAATCAAGAAAGATTCAGCGACGATGAGTTACTTTTTTGTAACTACTGGAATGGCATTTTTTCTGTTGATTGGGTTAACAATAATTATCGATGTGTTTCAGAAGAGATGGTTTTTGCAGTTATTCATTGATAACGGGGTGAACCCGATGATTGGCTATGCGGGATTTGCTAACATTATCTGGCCGATTCTGGTGTTAAATCAATGGGAACCGGTGATTGTTGAGATGACTTCAACTGACCCGTTTATGGGATTTTTGAGGGGTTTTGGATATACGGCGATTTTGGCGTTAATTGTGGTGGTGTTTACGAGATTGAAACTCTTTTTGAGGACTTGAGATAATTAAAGGGCGAGAGCATCTTCACGTTTGGTAAATATAATTTCCTCATCGGCTTGCCGAAATTCAATATTAAACTTATCAAAGACAACTTCTCGCCCTAAAAGCATTATATCTGCTGTATTATTTTGTATCCAAGCAGTAGGGACAGTCAAATTGTGTCCATCAATTGTCATTTCAATGTCTCGCAAAACATACTCAACAGTTCCGCCGATTGTTTGACATATTAATATCTTCTCTGCATCCGCTAAAGCATATCCAAAATCTTGACCTGCTTTCAATGAAATTATACTAAAATCAGCCCCTGAATCTACGACCATAGTAGTATTGATTGTTAACTCTCTATGTTTTAGATTTACTTGATAGGTAGGCGACCACTCATGGGTGCTGACAGTGCGGAAATAAATCTGTAAAATCACAATAGAGGCTGTAAAACCAGGAACTAAGTAAATAGAAAAAATTTCTCCTGATGCTTCTGCTAAATCTAAAACTTCGCGCAAGTTTTCACTATTCGCGATTGTGCCTTTAGCATTGTAAGCAATATATTGATGGGCATACTTTTTCAATTGCTGGCGGTTCTGGTTTAACCATTTCAGCATTTCCCTGATTTCGCTTTTGGCAGGAGTTTGGTTCATAATAGATGATGCTGTTATTCTCTATCAAATATTTCCTGAAAATTACAGAAAATTATATTTTAAGATGGTTCATTGAACAAGGTAATTACTCACCAGTGCACCTTACTTAATTGAGAAGTGTCATAGTCTTTGCGATTGCTGCGCTAAGAGCTCGCAATGACAGTAGCGCTAACTGAACCTTGTTGAAGGATATCTTATGAAAGTGACTTGAGAATGCCGCTTTCTAACTGATAAATTGCTGCCATGATTCCGGTTTCAGGATGTGTGAGAAGTGATTTTTTGACATCTTTCAAGTATTCTACAATGTGTTCCCGCAAAATCGGTCTTTCTATTTTGACTGTGTGATTGTAATCCCACAAATCCCAGATGATAATGCCGATGCCGACAATCGGATCAATTAAACCTACTCCCAACTGACTAGCAACTGTGCCGCCTGTTTTTGTTGCTAATTTGGCGGCAGCTTTGCTGGCAACTTTTGCCGTAACTTTACTACCAATCTTGGCTGCTACTCCCAATATTAATGGTTTAGCAATTAAGTAACCGCTACCGCCAACTAATACTTTTAATGATAAATTCGAGACGTTTCCTTTGTCACTAATTGTGGTGGCAATATCGTTCAAATATTTATCCCACTGTACTTGGGGTATGTTATAATTGTTTTGAACTACTTTGACATTCTTGCTCACTTCGGCTATGTACAAGTTAGCCGTATCTTGAGTAATTAATTGGAATTTCAATTGAGCGTTTTTGGGGAGCAGGACGCGGTTAGCAAATTCTCTTTGGAAGTCTTCGGTTAATTTTTCGGAAACAGCACGAGATGCTGCTGTCATGTCAAATCGGTTGAGTACGGCTGATTTGACGAAGTTGAAAGGGACTGTAAACTCCATCTTTTTTTGATTGAAGTAATCGAAGTACCAATCGAGAAAGCTGTTGTCTACTCGCGCGATTACTTCGGTTTCCCATTTGTCTAATTCTTTTGATGCGAAGGTTTCGGCTGTTGTATGGGCTGTTTGGATGGCGTTTTTAATGTCTTGGTTGACTTTGCTGAAATCGTGGGGTGGCGAGACTACAACTGCTGTGGTTGCAGGATTTGTTAGGGATTTGGAGATGAGAAAGTTGCCTAGTAGGGGAATGATGACTACTATAATTACAACTGTCCAAATCATCGGTGTCACGGTTTTGATAAACTGGGTGATGACTTTGAGGCGTTCTGTTTTCTCTGAATAGGTGATTTTTTCCTTGTCCTGATTCATGGCGGTTCTGCAAGTGATGAGAGGCTAGTTTCGATTATAAGCGGTGATTTGTGCGATCGTGTGGGGGAAGTCTAGAAAAGTTGAGGAAAAAGTGCGTAAAGCGGAGCTATCCCGAAGGGAATCGCCCTTTCATCCGTTACTCTATAATAGTCCTAGCCTCAGTTATAATTCTCAGGTACTGATTTCCCCAAAAGTATAAAAAAATATGGTTCAGAAAATAGCTCTATTTAATCACAAGGCTGGCATTGGCAAAACAACCACTACATTCAACCTGGGATGGATGTTAGCCACAAAAGGTAAAAAAGTAATTTTAGTGGATGCCGATCCGCAATGTGAACTCACAGAAATGGTTTTGAGATTTTCAACTAAAGAAGATATAGAGGGGTTATATAAAAAAGAACAGAATATTAAATCAGGCTTAGCACCTGTATTTGAATCAAGACCTAAGCCTATTGAGGCTGTAGATTGTTTGCCAGTAGAAGGGTGCGATGGTTTGTTTTTGTTGCCCGGTCATGTGGGATTTGCTGAATATGAGGTAACATTAGGCATTGCACAACAGTTAAGCGGTTCAATTCAAACACTCCAAAACTTACCGGGTTCAATTTCATATCTTTTGCAGAAAACAGCAGATAAGTTTAAGGCTGATTATATTTTGATTGATATGAGTCCAATTTTAAGCTCAATCAATCAGAACCTGCTGATGACCAGTGATTTTTTTATACTTCCTACCAGTCCAGACTTCTTTTCAGTAATGGCGATCGATTCTTTAGCAAAAATCTTGCCAAAATGGTATGCTTGGGCTCAAAAAGCTTCAGAAATGAGGATTTTAAAAGATGCGGCCTATCCATTTCCCAAAGTTACACCGCGCTTGCTTGGGACTATTGTTCAAAACTCTACAATCAGAAATGCAGAGGCAGCAGCGGCTTTTCAGAAGTGGATTGATGCAATTGAAGTAGCTGTTTCCATTAGATTAGGGCCATCTTTGCAAACAAACAATATGCTGCTAACCGATGAAATGTATGCTTCTCAAGGAATTAAAAGTGATTTTTGCCTTGCAAAAATTTCTGCTTTTAACAGCTTGATTGCTAAGTCTCAACAGAATCAAACACCAGTTTTTGCTCTCACGCCAGATCAAATAGGGCTACCTGGTAGAATTTTAGACAACACTATAAAAGCACAAGACAAGTTCAAAACTACTTTTGATAAACTAGCAGATAAAATTATTGGGTTAACTGCCAATGCAGTCAGCAATTGATCTATTTCGCATC
>JAYUGZ010000469.1:0-4245 GCA_043767465.1 Cyanobacteriota bacterium | reverse complement strand
AAACAGCCCCGCAAACGCCTGCTGCAAAACTTCATGTGGGAAGAATGGCACGAAATCCCCACCCTCCAAGGCTACAAAGGCGGCGACTTGTGGGGCGTTATGGAACAGCTAGACTACCTGCAAGACTTAGGCATAAACGCAATTTATTTCACCCCCATATTTCAGTCAGCCAGCAATCACCGCTACCACACCCACGACTACTATCAAGTAGATCCGATGTTGGGCGGAAATCTAGCGTTTAAAGAGCTTCTAGACGCCGCCCACGCTCGCGACATCAAAATCGTCCTCGACGGCGTATTCAACCACGCCAGCCGCGGCTTTTTCTTCTTTCACGACATCCTCGAAAACGGCCCCCATTCTCCATGGCTGGATTGGTTTAAAATAGAAGGCTGGCCGCTATCTGCCTACGACGGCAATTTTCCAGCTAATTACGCCGGTTGGGACGGGAATCGAGCCTTGCCGGAATTCAATCACGACAACCCAGAAGTACGAGAATACATCATGGAAATTGCCGAATACTGGATTAAATTCGGCATCGACGGCTGGCGGCTGGACGTTCCTTTTGAAATTAAAACCCCGGGATTTTGGCAGGAATTTCGAGAGCGAGTTAAAGCAGTTAATCCCGAAGCTTACATTGTCGGCGAAGTTTGGGAAGATGCCAGAGAATGGCTCGATGGCAGTCAATTTGACGGGGTAATGAATTACCTTTTTGCTGCGCCGACTATTGCTTTTGCAGCGGGCGACAGAGTAGATTTAGCTCAAATTGAAGGCCGTTCTTACCATCCCTATCCGCCGCTATTTGCTAAAGAGTACGGCGACAAAATTCAGCACGTTTTAGAACTGTACCCGTGGCAGATACAGCTAACTCAACTCAATTTGTTAGCCAGTCACGATACAGCTCGGTTGATATCAATTGCTGGCGGCGATAAAGCTAGCGTCGAACTCGCTAATTTGCTGCTGTTAACTTTTCCTGGAGCTCCCAGCATTTACTACGGCGATGAAGTTGGTTTACCCGGTGCTCTCGATCCCGATTCTCGCCGCGGTTTTCCCGAAGATGCTCACTGGGAAATGGATGTCTTAGATTATCATAAGCAGTTGATTGCTTTGCGGCACAAATACGCTGCCCTCCGCACTGGAGATTACCAAATTCTGTTTGCTGAGGGAACGGTTTACGTTTTTGCCCGAATTTTGGGGGATCAGGAAATAGTTGTTGCTGTTAATGTCGCAACTGAGGCAGCTAATATTAGCTTTGAAGCCGCTAATTTGAAATCTCCTCACGAGAAATTGCTGTTCGGTAAAGGCGAGTTTGTTTGGAAAGGTGAAGGGGAAACTCGGCAGTTAGAATTGATGCTGCCGGCGCGATCGGGCTTGATTTTAGGTTCTGCAAATTAGCAGGAATCTGCTCAGAAACCCGGTTTTTTTTAAGGGAATTAAGGGTGGTTATCCAGTATTTTTTTCGTGAAACAACCCCCATTACCCATTCCCATTACCCATTCCCTATGGCTCTCCTGATTTTGAGGTGATAAGCAAACCGCATATCCTTGACGAAGAGGGCATCACAGAATCGCGAAAAGTTGTGCTTGATACCGTATACACCATAAACCCAGGAGAGCCTTCCCTATTCCCCATTACCCATTACGGGAGTACACCTCATCCATCTGAGAAAGGCTATATATATAGCAAGCCTAAATCATTTGCGTAATTATTGTAGGGGCTTTGTGGCCCGTGGTTGCCCCGATAGAGCCGGGGTAGGCCCGCACCATCCACTACCCCTACAAATTTATCTGAATGATTTAGGATTGCTATAAAAACAATATCCATTGTTTCTCAGGATATGTTATGCAAAGGTTAAGGACATTAGTGGCTTTCCCTCGGTTGAGCCGGTGGTTTGCTCAAAATTTGGGTGTGAGTAACCTTCGCAAAGAACAAGTATATTTGGACATTGCTCAATCCGTAACGCTGACCGATGCGAGCTATTGGATTCAAGTTTTGTTTGCTGCTGGCATCGCTACCCTGGGTTTGGTGTTGAACAGTCCAGCGGTGATCATTGGCGCGATGCTGATTTCACCCTTAATGGGGAGTATTTTGGCCAATGGTTTGGCCCTAGCCACAGGAGATGTAATCTTAGCGCTGCGAGCTATTTGTAACCTAATTTTGAGTTGTGCCCTGGCTATTGCCTTTGCGGTTGTGTTGGTATTGATTTTGCCTTTTAAGGAAATGACTAGCGAAATTCTGGCGAGAACTCAGCCAAATTTGCTGGATTTAATCATTGCGCTATTTTCTGGGGCGGTGGGAGCAGTGGCTATTTGCAAAGAAGCTAAAGGAGTTGTCACTTCAATTCCGGGGGTTTCGATCGCAGTGGCGCTGATGCCGCCGCTGTGTGTGGTAGGTTATGGTATTGCAACGGCAGTTAGCCTCAGTCCTGGAAGTGGATTTGCAGTGGCGCGAGGGGGAGGTTTGCTGTTTTTTACCAACTTAATCGCCATTACCTTTATGGCGATGCTGGTGTTTTTGGTTCTGCACATTGATACCTCTCCGGTGCGGGAACGAGTACGTGCATGGCGGGAAAGCAATCAAGAAAGCATTGGGATGCAGTCGTTGGTCGATCGAATTCCTGCATCGGAGCGATTGAAGCACGTCGGCAGTTTGCCAAGTCGCCTGCTGCTGATTTTGATGACTGTAGGATTAATTTCGATTCCTCTGTATAAATCTTACAATCAACTTAGCGACGAAATCGATCGCAAGCAAGAAGAGAATCGACTGCGTAATAGCGCCACAGAAATCTGGCAAAAAAACTTTGGTAACTTTTCTGATGGCAAAGTCCGATCGTACATCAGCCAACTTTCGTTTCGAGAACAAGATCGTAAATTGGTTGCTCAACTTCAGGTGGTTACTGGCAAAGTCTACACCCAAACCGAACGAGAGCAATACAAGCAACTGCTGTCGGCGAAGTTGCGGAGACCGTTGGACTCAATTGCTCTGAATCTGATTCAGATTCCCATAGCCTCTAACGAGGTGTTACCAATAGTTTCAGAAAAAATCAAGGCAGCGCCACCCCCCACAATTGCCGAATTGCAATCCAGTTTTTTGAGCAGCCTGGAGTCTGGCCTTGATTCCCTGATTTTGCCTCTCCCGGCCCAATTGGTGAGTTATCAGGCGATTACCAGCCCAGTGATGCCGTTAAAAATTCAAATTATTTACTTGAGTCAGCGGGATATTGATCGCGATGGACAGACATTGCTGGTGCAGGAGATCCGCAGTCAATTAAATTACCCCACAGCCGAGGTCAACTTTAATCGGGTTGCGCCCATTGCTGCTACAGTTACCTTTGGATTAAATCAATCTGTAATTGCGCCAAATCAAACTCAATTATTAGATCGACTTGGTAAAATAGTACAGCAAAATCCTACATTGCAGATTGAAATGAGTTCTAGTAAAGCGCCATCTGAAATTGGCTCGCCCGCCCAGGAGCGATCGATCGCGATCCACAATTACCTACAAAAAAACTGGCAAATTGGGCCCGATCGCTACATTACTAAAACTGCAACAGCAACCAAACCCATTGTCGAATTGAAAACATCGGTAAAAAAACCGCCCCAAAATTCCTCAACCTCTGTCCTACTGGATACGGTTGAAGGAAAATAGAGCCGTTAATTACGAATCGGAATTAGAAAAATGATTGAGACAAATTTACAAGAAGTGGCGATCGAAGAAAATCTTAAGCAATTTTTGCTGGTGCTTTCAGTTTCTTTGAGTGTGGCCACTCTGCCACAAATTTTTAGTTGGTTTCGGCGAATTCCCTACACGCTGCTGCTGGTGATTGTGGGATTAGGGCTGGCTTTTGTCGATGTGCGATTGGTCAATCTTTCGCCAGAATTGATTCTGTTGATTTTTTTACCGCCACTGCTGTTTGAAGCTGCTTGGAATTTGAAATGGTCTAGTTTGAAACAGGATTTAGTTCCTATTTGTCTTTATGCTGTTTTCGGTGTCATCATTTCGATTGCGGGTGTGGCAATTGGTTTAAATCAACTAGCAAATCTTTCTTTGGCAACTGCGCTGCTGATAGGGGCCACGCTTTCTGCTACCGATCCGGTTTCGGTGACGGCTTTGTTTCGGGAGTTGGGGGTTGGGAAGCGTCTCACCACTTTGATGGAAGGCGAAAGTTTGTTTAATGATGGGATGGCGGTTGTGGCCTTTGGATTTCTGGCTGCTTTTGCTCAGGGAACCGCTGATTTATCGCCGGGG
>JAYUGZ010000468.1:0-1643 GCA_043767465.1 Cyanobacteriota bacterium | reverse complement strand
TTAGTTATGATGACTTTGTAGTCATCTTAGCCATCCCCCAAGTATTGTTACTCAGTTTCGGCTAAACGAATCGCACTGAGTAAATCTCATTATAAAATGCTGTTAATAGTCACAGAAGTCTACCGTCAACAGTTATGGATGTATGAAAATAAACAACATAGTATTTCCGACAGAATAGTAAGTTTAACACAACCACACATCCGCCCCATCGTCAGAGGAAAAGCCGGTAAATCAGTTTAATTTGGGGCAAAACTGTCAGCAAGTTGTCGTAACAGCTACGTGTTTTTATACCGAATTAGTTGGGATAATTTTAACGAATCTGTAGACTTAAAAACACAAGTAGAAAAATTTAAACGGTTCACGGGAGTTGACCCAGAATCAATTCACGTAGAGCGGATTTATCGAACGAGAGACATTCTTAGCTTGGTGCAAAGAAAGAGGGATTAGATTGACACTCTCAGGGCTGAAGCCACGCTCGATTCTGCTGACAGAATAGCTTTAGTTATTACCAAAGTCTGATTCTCGCTGCGGTGGCCAAACACCGCCTACTCAGTCGGTCAAGTTTTACACCTAACTTACTAGCTACTTTTCTGAGAATATTGCCCGCGCCATTTAGGTCTGCATTGATCACAATTCCATCGGCAGAGCGATACAATCCACGTTTAATTCGCTTTCGAGATGCTTTCCACCCAGGCGGTTTTTTACCGTATCTGGGTAGGGAGTCTCCATCAAGAAAGCTAGCCTTGGAACTGTATGCTTCTTCTGTTTCAGTGAATTTAATGCCGTGCAAATTGCCAAGTTGCTTTA
Organism: Cyanobacteriota bacterium; assembly: GCA_043767465.1. Lineage (GTDB taxonomy): Bacteria > Cyanobacteriota > Cyanobacteriia > Cyanobacteriales > Microcoleaceae > Microcoleus. Next base: position 836 of record JAYUGZ010000468.1, on the reverse strand, counting down.
AGCGCTCTTTCAATTTACCCAAAGGCATCTGAACAAACTTTTGATTGTTCAGTTTACCCATATCAACATTGGATTTAAACCCCTGGTTCCATCCAATTACTAGATTACCGATACCGTGCTTTAAGCAATGGCTAACGATTAACTTTGCAGCTTTGTTGACACCCGTAAGCGCATTTGGTGATTGCGCTTACGGGTTACGCGGTTTAACCAATTGTCCCAATAGCCTGTGGGCTTCCCTTCTTTCCTAGTGGCGACTTTCTTATTCCAGAGTTGATTCATCGCCTTCATGGCGCGAGCATCAATCAAGAAGGAATTTCCCATCGTGTCAACACAAGCTGCCAAATTGTCAGCAGTTCCCAAGTCAATTGATAATGCTTGGCTGCAATCTAAATCATGCTGCTGACATTCTACTTCGTAAGACATTTCTAAGTAGAAAGCACCGTTCTTCGGGAGAATCGTGAACTCTTTAACCTTTGTGTAGTCAATGTTTGACGGCATAGGTAGAAGGAATTCTGAAATCCCAAACCAGCGACGAACTGTCAATCCCAAAGAAAATCTCAACTGATTGCTAACTAATACTGGCTTCAATCCCCCAGAATTTGGGTAAGCCACTTTGAACAGTTTCGATCCTTCCAAGTAGCCCGGAGGTTTAGGTCTAAAGTGTAATTGACCTTGGTTGTACAAGGCTCTTAACTCTTTAAAACCTTTAAAAGCCTCTGCAACCGACATCAAAGTTTGTTGCATGGGTGTTGAAGGCAACGACTTGGCAACCATCGACTTAGAAATTGACGGTTCAAAAGACAAGTCGAATTTTCCGGCCAGCAGTTTTCCGGTCT
>JAYUGZ010000467.1:0-1648 GCA_043767465.1 Cyanobacteriota bacterium | reverse complement strand
ACGGCCGCAGGAAGGGCTTTCGCCAATTCTTCCGAACTTTCAAGAACGCGATCGATCAAACCGTATTCTTTAGCTTCATAGGGCGTCAGGTACAGCAACCGATCCATATCTTTGGTAATCTTGTCGATCGGCTGACCCGTACAGCTTGCAAAAATATCGAGCATCGTCGCCTTATTTGCCAGCACTTCCTTAGCCCGAATTTGAATGTCACTGGCTTGACCTCGCGTGTAAGCCTTGGGTTGGTGCAGCACAATCGAAGCGTGAGGTAAACTCGCCCGAAAGCCCTTTGTACCAGCCGCTAACAGCATCGCAGACATTCCCATTGCCGAACCGAGGCAAATAGTGTGCACGGGCGGCTTAATGTACCTAATCGTGTCGCAGATAGCGAAGGCTTCCGTTTCAAAGCCCACGGGTTCGCCGCTGTAACCAGAAGTGCCTGTGGAGTTGATATAGATTTTGATGGGCTTATCGGGGTCTTCGTACTGCAAGAACAACAATTCAGCGATAATCAGTTCTGTTACCGCAGGTACCAGAGGCATACCCAGATAAACGATCCGCTCCTTCAGCAACAGGGATGGCAAATCGGGAGGCGGCGTCCGAGAGTTGCCTTCCCCGTAGTATTGCGATTGCACAGCTTTTATTGGTGTGTTCATAAACCGAAATGTTGCCTGAACTGATGGAGCTATTCTTATAAGAAATAGTAACGCAATCTTTAGGTATCCCGCATGAAAGTTAGTTTGCTCCCGGTGTTAAACGACCCCAACCTTGATGCTGCCGCGCCCTCAACCCAGCGCCAGCTAGCCATTTCGGTGTCGGCGACGGCAAGTGCGATCGACTCCAGCGTACCCTTAAACCTGTGCCTGATTCTCGACCACAGCGGCTCGATGGGCGGACGCCCCTTGGAAACCGTCAAACAAGCCGCCGGACGGTTGCTGGACAGGTTGAAGCCCGGGGATCGCTTTTGTGCGGTGGCTTTCGATCATAAAGCCAAAGTCCTCGTCCCCAATCAAGTTGTCGGAGATCCCGCTAGCATTAAACGGCAAATCGAGCAATTGCGTCCGGCTGGGGGTACAGCAATTGATGAGGGCATTAAGTTAGGTATTGAAGAGTTGGGGAAAGGCAAAAAAGAAGCTATATCTCAGGCGTTTTTGCTGACTGACGGCGAAAACGAACACGGCGACAACAACCGCTGTTTGAAGTTGGCCAAACTGGCGGCCGATTATAACATGACTTTAAATTCTCTGGGATTTGGGGATAACTGGAACCAGGATATTTTGGAAAAGATTGCTGATGCGGGCGGCGGTGCTTTGGCTCACATTCAGCGTCCAGAAGATGCGGTTGACGAATTTGGTAAGCTGTTTACTCGCATCCAAGGTGTAGGTTTGACTAATGCTTATTTGCTATTTTCGCTAATGCCAAAAGTGCGGTTAGCCGAACTTAAACCGATCGCCCAAGTTGCTCCTGATACGATCGAATTACCGGTGCAGCAAGAGGGCGATCGCTTTATGGTGCGTTTGGGAGATTTAATGAAGGATGTAGAGCGGGTAGTTTTGGCTAATATTTATATTGGACAGTTACCCGAAGGTACGCAGGCGATCGGGCAATTGCAAATTCGCTACGACGATCCGAGTGTGGGCGAAGGTTTGCT
>JAYUGZ010000466.1:0-10614 GCA_043767465.1 Cyanobacteriota bacterium | reverse complement strand
CACATAGTCATTTCCTACATTAATTGTACCGCTGAAATTAAGGCAATGAGCGACATAATTTGTACCAGCTCCAACGCCGTCAAAATTGTCAATCAAATACCCAAAAATCAGCCCATAATTTTTGGGCCCGATCGCAATCTCGGCCGCTACGTCATGGAACAAAGCGGCAGACACATGGAAATCTGGCAAGGAGCTTGCATTGTTCACGAAAACTTCTCAGAAAAAAAGATAGTTCAACTCAAAATCGAAAATCCCGAAGCCGAAATCATTGCTCACCCAGAATGCGAACCTCCCGTGCTTCGCCACGCCAATTATATCGGCTCCACCACTGCTTTGCTCAAATATTCTCAATCCAGCGATCGCCAAGCTTTTATTGTCGCGACTGAACCGGGAATCATTCACCAAATGCAAAAGCAATCGCCTCATAAACACTTTATTCCTGCTCCTCCCAACAATAATAGTTGTGCTTGCAACGAATGCCCCTACATGAGATTGAATACTTTGGAAAAATTGTATCTAGCTATGAAAAATCAAACTCCCGAAATTACCCTGCCCCAGGAGCTACAAATAGCAGCTTTGAAGCCAATCCAGCGAATGCTAGAAATGAGTTAACAGTTAACAGTTAACAGTTAACAGTTAACAGTTAACAGTTAACAGCTATGTAAAAATTATGGACGATCGATGATTTCAGAAAAACTGATTGTTTTCACTCGCTATCCCGAACCGGGAAAAACCAAAACTAGATTGATTCCGGTGCTAGGATCTGTTGGCGCAGCTAACCTGCACCGCTTGATGGCAGGGCGGACGATCGCCCGCGCGCTCTCTCTGCAAAACTCCCGCCAATTGTCGGTAGAAATTCACTACACGGGCGGCAGCCAACAACAGATGCAAGACTGGTTGGGAACCGATCTGATTTATCAAAATCAAATAGACGGGGATTTGGGCGCAAGAATGACAGCAGCGTTTCAAAATTCCTTTGATTATGGGGTTGACAAAGTGGCAATTATCGGCACTGATTGTCCCGATTTGAAAGCAGAAATTCTGGCACAGGCTTTTGACGAACTGAGCGATCGCGATTTAGTTTTGGGCCCGGCAAAAGACGGGGGTTATTATTCGATCGGGCTGCGCAGAGCGATACCAGAATTGTTTGATGGTATTAAGTGGGGAACCAGTGAAGTATTTGCTTCTACGCAGGCGATCGCCCAAAATTTAAGTCTAAATATTGCTGTTCTTCCTATTTTGGCAGATATCGATCGACCAGAGGATCTCTTAGGTTTAGACATCAATATATTACAATAATCAAAGCTTTTGCGACTCACAATCATTCATCAGTAATTATCATCAATAATTCATTAAAATTACTTGATTGTGTTACCCCAACGTCATACTATAGTAAATGTATTTGTCTAACCAAATTCAGTAGTGGTTAGACAGCGCTTGAGAGAATTCTCTCAGGCGCGAGAAAAATTAGGTATACCAGAATAAATTTAGGCAACTGATTTAACCGATATCAGGAAAAAGGAAGAACAAAGGGGTAATTCTAGGTAAGAGTTTCAGCTTAATCTTTTTACAGAACTGACTCTAACGGTGTTCTTGATTTTGTATGCTAGAAACTCCCAATCTTAAAATTTCCATTATCATTCCAGTCTTAAACGAAGCGAATACGATCGCCCGAGTCATCTCCACCGCCCGCAATGCTGAAAATGTCGAAATAATTGTCGCCGACGGCGGCAGTAGCGACGGTACTGTTGAAATAGCGCAATCTTTGGGCGTGCGAGTGATCTCCACCGCCGCCCGCCGCGCCACCCAAATGAATGCAGGTGCGATCGCAGCTACTGGAGATATTCTGTTGTTCCTCCACGCCGATACTCATTTGCCTCCAGGCTACGACTCTGGCGCGCGTCGGGCACTAGCTCAACCGTCCGCAGTAGCGGGAGCTTACGCACTCAAGATTGATGCCCGCAGCCTCTGTCTGCGGCTGGTAGAAATAGGGGTAAACTGGCGATCGCGCTTTCTGCAAATGCCCTACGGCGATCAAGCCATTTTCCTGTATTCAGCTACCTTTGACAAAATCGGCGGCTTTCCCGATTTGCCCCTGTTGGAAGACTTTGAACTCGTGCGCAAGTTGAAAAAACAAGGTCGCATCGAAATAGTACCCCAGCCGGTGCTGACTTCCGCCCGCCGCTGGCACCAGCTTGGGATCGTCAAAACCACCGCCATCAATCAAATAGTAATCATCGCTTATTTGCTCGGAGTGTCGCCCGATCGACTTGTTTTCTGGTATAGGAGACAAAAGAAAAATTCTTCCGAAAACTAAAGAATAGTGAACTTTTCTAAAGCTCAGTGCCAATTATGCAAATAGGAAACACGTCCCTGCGTAAAATATGACTTGAACGCCTCAATTTTTACGCACAGCGAGGAAAAAGAGAATATGGCCGATCCCAGAGATGCAGAGCTAATTAAACCCTTTAACGGCGACCCCTTCACGGGTCATCTCGCAACGCCCATCAGTGCTTCTGATTTCACCAAAGCATTTATTGGGAACTTGCCCGCCTACCGCAAAGGACTCTCGCCCCTAGTTCGAGGTCTAGAAATCGGTTTGGCACACGGTTATTTCCTCGTCGGCCCCGAAATCGTCTTGGGCCCCCTGCGGGATTATCCCGAAGCAGCTAATCTCGGCGGACTAATTACAGCCCTCGTCTTAGTTCTGCTCGGAACCCTAGGTATGTCTGCCTACGGCTTGGTCTCTTTCAAGCAAGACAACACCAGCTACCCCAGCGCTAATCCCATGACCCCCGATGCCCTCAGAACCGCTGAAGGGTGGAGTCAGCTTACTGCTGGTTTCTTTATTGGCGGGATGAGCGGTGTCTTTGCTGCCTACTTCTTACTCGAAAACTTTAAGGGCGTTGATGCCATTTTCCGGGGTTTAGTCAACAATTAGACTCGACTTCCAAATATCCCTGTTGCCACACACTAACTTTAGTTTGGAGAATTTGATATGACAGGTTCCTACGCTGCTTCTTTCTTGCCTTGGATTTTGATTCCCCTAATTACCTGGCTGATGCCGGTTGTGGTAATGGGTTTGTTGTTTATCTACATTGAAAGCGACGCCTGAGCTTGACCCACAAAGCAAGACCTAAGTTGGAAGCCCGAATTAACAGGATTGACGCACAATTGCTCTGAAACCTCTAGATAAATCTCGGGAAAATCAGCGGAAATTGTTTTGAGATTGCTGGCAATTAGAAAACTTAGTTTCTTTACCTTATCCCCAGAATTTATCTGTGGAGCAATCTTTCTTCTTCCTTCAGAACTCGCAATTGCTAAAAAATCCTCTGTCTACAGGCAGAGGATTTTTTTACAAAAAACACAAATTACCCGATCGGGGAAGACAAAGTGGCAACTAATGAGCCACAATTGTGATGGAAACCTACTAATGAGGAGACAGCGATGCAATTTCCCCCCGCACGCCGAATCTTAGCTCCATTCCTGATCTCGGTACTGCTGCTCGTGACTTCCTGCGGTCAGAATCAGCCCCCCTCCCGCTGGGACAAAGCCCAGCAGGAAAGCACCCAAAAATCTGCTAAAACCAAGCAGACAACTGCTGACAAATCAACTGCTCAAAATCCCAACCTGCCCAATAAGGCAGTTGCAGGCGGCAAATTAAATAAATACTTCCCGTCATCCGGTGGCGGCTTCGATCGCGTTTTTGCTCAAGAAAAATCCGGTTTTGCTGAAGCTAAGCTGAACAAAGGCGGTAAAAATGTCGCGATGCTTTCGATTAACGACATCGCCGGCAACCCCAGCGCCGGATCGAAATTCCAGCAAAGTACCAAGCAAATTGGCGGTTATCCCGCCGTCAATCAGGGCGCTAACATCACTGCTGTTTTGGTGGCAAATCGCTATCAGGTGAAAGTTCAATCCCGCGATCCCTCTTTTGCCGCTAGCGATCGCGAAGCTTGGCTGTCAAAATTTAACCTGGGCGGCCTCGCTAGTGTTAAATAGCAGTGTCTGTTGTCAAACTCCGCGCCAGACTAGAGTCGGGCGCGATCGCAACTTGCGTCTGCCAGAATGAGACCGTGAAGTTCTTGCCATCTGCCAAAAGTAATACCTTTGATTTCTGTTCAACAAGGAGTTTTTTGTGAGCAAAACAGTCTTTGAATTAGTCGATCAACTGCCTAAAGACAACATGACTGTCAAAGCCCTGCGAGCGCTTGACTTTGTGGTTCCCGGCGAGTGGAACAATTTAGTTGGCTTTGAAAATACGATTCGCACCGTTACTGGCGAAACTGACGAAGATTTGATCCAGCAAATTGGCGATCGCGCTATCACCCTCTACAACGATAAATCTGAAGGCTACCAGCGCGCTCTCTGGCTCTACCAAACCATCGACAGTGCCTCTAGCGCCCTCGGTACCGCAGCCCTAGCTAACAAAGTCGCCCAAAATGTCCCGTTTTTGTCGATGCTCGGCAATCTCACCCCCAAGCCAGAAAAAGCTCAAACGATCGACCTTTCTTTGAAATTAGTCGTTGAATTGCTCGCTTTTTGCCAAATTAACGGCATTCCCGGCGACAGCATCGGCGATTTTGCCGGGGCTTTGGGCGACTACGGCGGCGAATCCCTGATGCGGATGGCTGCTTTGGTTTGTTTCGATGGTTTGATTCCTCTGGGCCCAGACTTTATCATGGCCACTCAGTCTTGGATTAACAAGCTCTCCCCTAGCGATATGCAAGATAATCCGGCGTTTAAGTCAATTGGTAGCATGATTCCTGGTGGTAATCCCGCTGGCCAACTCGGCTTTATCGGCGAAAGCTTTAACTCGGTTTCTGGCTGGATGAGCTCGTTTGTCAGCGATCGAGGTTTGACTCCCCAAAACGTAATGGGCCACTTGCAGAATTTTGTGGAAATTTCTGCCGACAAGGTGGACTATGTGGGCGCTTTCCTCGACATGACTACCAACTACTACGAACATACCGGTGTGCAAACTCTCGCCCGCCGTTTGATTGAACGAGCTGTCGCAGAGATTTAGAATAGTCATTAGTCCTCAGTCATTAGTTATTAGTCAGAGCCTCCCATCGTCCCGAAGAGCGAGCTTGAGACGGCACGACTAATGACTGCTGACTACTCTACTCATCACTTTTAACAGGAAGCGTTAATGTCAGAAGAACCGAAAAATCCAACCGCTGGCGAATCCGAAACTCCCAGTGATGCGATCGAGAATGCGATCGAGAATGCCCCGAGTTCCGACACACCCGATACCAGCGACTTTCCCAGCCCTGACAAGCCTCAGGCTGCTGCTAAAAAGCCCGCCACCAAAGCAGACGGCGACACGCCTCCAGCTAAAGCTAAAAAGGAAAAAGCACCGGCTGTTGAAGACAAGCCGTTTGCTGAATTTATGCAACAAGATTATTTGCCCGCCTTGCAAACTGCTTTGACTAAGCAGGGCGTTAAGGATTTAGATGTGAGTTTGACCAAGCAAAAACTCCCCGTTGCTGGCATGAGTTCCGCCGGGGATTGCTGGCAGGTAATTGGTAAATTCCAAGAAGGTCAGCGCCAATTTAACCTGTATTTTCCTCAAGAAAATATTCAAAGTCAAAGGGCGTTTTCCTGCGCTGAAAATAATACCAAGACCAGCACTTTAGAGCCTTTTTTGATCGACGAGCGCAAGGTTACTCTAGACCTCATGGTGTTTGGTGTCGTTCAGCGGCTTAACGCTCAAAAATGGCTGAATCTTAATTAGTCATTGGTCAGTTGTCAGTTGTCAGTTGTCATTGGTCATCTTGCCCGCTCGGCTTCGCCGAAGGGTGGTCATTAGTCATTAGTCATTAGTAGCTTGTCTCCCGATACTTGCTAATGATTGTAAGCGGGGTATATTTGGATATAAACTTTACCGATGGGCCACTCTGTAATTTTGCCGCTACTGACTACTGACCACTGACCACTGACAACTGACTACTAACAACTGACAACTGACTACTAACAACTGAAAACTGACTATTGACTGCTGACTAAAGCCAGATTTTCTTCAGATTTCGTCAAAAAATTGCCAGCTTGCATAATCGCGTAAAGGTCAACATCTGTTTCTAACAAACAAGCATGACCGCTGTTAGCCAGCACCACCATTTCCGCCTGGGGAATTACCTTGACTAAAAGCTTCGCTTCTGCTAGGGAAGGCAACAGCCGATCGGCACCGCTAGCAATTACTAACGTCGGCTGTTTGATGCCGCGCAACTGATTTTCATCAACATTAAACGATCGCACCAACGCCAATCTCCACACAGACGTGTGTTGCGGTACCGCTTGCATCGCTTCGAGCAAAGCGCGGCGGTCGTCGCGGGCAATCTTTCCCAACGATGCTAAAATTGGCAAGAGACCGATTACCGACAGCGGATAAAGATTCGGCGGCAACCACTGAGTTAGGTGGGAACCCCACTGCACCCAAGGCTGCTGTCGGAAAGAAGAAGCAGGATTGACTAAAATTAGTCGATCGCACAATTGGGGAGCTTCTAAAACAACTTTCATCGCCAAGCAGCCCCCAAATGACTCGCCGCACAGATAAACCGGCCGCTGATTAGCTTGCTTTTCTGCTTCAATTAAGGCTATTGTTTCCGTCACAAGTACCTCCCAACTAGCCATGTCGTTAGCTGGTAAAGTTAGGCAGCGAATGTCGAAATCCTGAACTAATTTAGCAATTTGTGGCCGCAGCAGCAAACCGCTGCCATCCATACCGGGCAGAAATACAAATAAAGGGCGATAATGCTCCGCATCGCTAGCGCGACCGGGTTTCGGCGGTTTCGGACTGAGAAAACGAACCTTATTGTTAGCAGTGGCCATGATTCAACTTAATCTGGTAATTGGTAATTGGTAGTTGGTAGTTGGTAGTTGGTAGTTGGTAGTTGGTAGTTGGTAGTTGGTAATTGGTAGTTGGTAATTGGTAGTTGGTAATTGGTCATCTTGCTAGCGAAGCCGAAGGGTGGCAATTCGTAATTGGTAATTTATTGCTCCTTTTTACAACTAACTACTGACTACTGACCACTGACTACTGACTACTGACCACTGACCACTGACCACTGACTACTGACCACTGACCACTGACTTCTTCCTTAAACACACCCTCGATCGAGTAATTGTGCAATTTCCCCCTGACAGTGTTCTGTAAGTTCCGCCACAACTGCTTTGGCTTTTTTGCCTCGATATTGCTGCTGTCGATCGACAGTAATCCAGTAAGGGCGACCGATTAAAACATTAACTCGTTGATAAACTATCACAGGATGCCACCCAGCGCGATCGAACAAAGGTTCCGAAGGATCGAACAAACTCAACAACTTCAGCGGTAAACCCGATCGCACTGACTTTTCTTCCATCGAAGCAATCGCCACCGGCAAAACTGCCAAATCCCGCACCGGCGCCCGCAAAGCCAAATGAGCAAATCCCCGCTGAAACTTCCCCACAGTATGCGGTTGAGTAAAGTTCACCATCGGTTCTGCACCCTCAGGAAACACCCCCACCATCTCCCCAGTTTGCAGCAGCGCCGTCGCTTGAGAGAAAAAATGCTGCTGTCGGTACTTCGGTGCTTCCAAAGGGAAAGCTCCAAAAGTCGTGACAACTTCCCGAATCACCGGAACTTGACCCATGTAGTGATGACAAGCAAACCGGATCGATCGACCCAACGCCGCCGTCAGCACCACAGGATCGAGGAAACTGCGATGATTGCTCACCACCAGTACCGGACTCTCTTGCGGAATCCGCGGCTGGTGGTGTACAAACATCTGCGTTCCCACACCAGCCAGGAAACAGCGCGAAATCATCAATGTGCGATCGGAAGACATGGGCTACAACACAGGTAAAACGCTATAAAGGTTGATTCCATACCCATGCAGCTTAACATTACTTTACAAAATCCGGGGTCAGTCAAAAAGTAGACTTTCCCCTTGTGCCTTTCTTGCGTAATTGGCGACGCACGGGGGTCAGAAACCGGGTTTTTTGCGAAAAAGATGCGTTACAGCCCGCCGATTCAGTAAAAAACCCGGTTTCTTTGTCGAAGTGCCTAAGTCTGGTTTCGGTAAAATTCCCCACTCAGGAGTAAAATTTTATAAAGTCTTGTTGCAAACTTCTATAAAAATGTTTAAAACCGCCTCAAAACCAAGTTACAGCAGCTAAAATTATAAATTCACAGTCGGCATTGACGCACTGTCAAAGTATTTTTCGACAAGTCGTAATAGCAATCTCCCGAGGCATAAAATGGATAACATTCACAACTATCGCCTTAAATGTACCCTCACCTTTGGCGACATTTACGGTCAAATCATTATTTGGCTGATAGTCATCTTCCTGAGTCTAGCGTCAGCACTCGCCCTCTGGAGCAGCGCCCGCCAAATCTACGCCTTGGCTACCGTCGGCTTAATTTTAGTGCTGTCTCTGCCATTCTTGCTGTTTGCTTTCGTGACAACTCTGCTCAATAACATTGAAGTGCTTTCGGTAGACCCCGCCACCGAAGATCAACCTTCTGCAACGGGAAATCAGTCGAATCAGAGGTCTGTCGAAATCCTCGGCTAGTTTAATTTGAAATTTTAAACTTTGATGTTCGATTCCAATCAAAAGTTAAAAAACTTCCCGATATTTTGGTAGGAAGTTTTTTTTTGCGTCACCATAAGTTGAGCAGAACACTCAAAATAATTAAAAAAATGCTAGAACACGACGTAATTATTGTAGGCGGCGGTTTAGCAGGTTGCCGCGCAGCCGTAGAAATTGCCAGGACTGACCCCAGTTTAAAGGTAGCTGTTGTTGCCAAAACTCACCCAATTCGATCGCACTCCGTCGCAGCCCAAGGCGGCATGGCTTCCAGCCTCCAAAATGTCGATCCAGAAGACAGTTGGAAAGCCCACGCCTTCGACACCGTAAAAGGTTCAGACTATTTAGCCGACCAAGATGCCGTCGAAATTCTCACCCGCGAAGCCCCCGGTGTCGTCATCGATTTAGAACATATGGGAGTTCTATTCTCCCGCCTAAGTGACGGCAGAATTGCCCAGCGCGCTTTCGGCGGACATTCCCACAACCGCACCTGCTACGCCGCCGACAAAACCGGTCACGCTATCCTCCACGAATTAGTCAACAATCTGCGTCGCTGCGGAGTTCACATTTATCAGGAGTGGTACGTCACGCGCCTAATTTTGGAAGAAGGCCAAGCCAAGGGCGTGGTTATGTTCAACCTAATAGACGGCGAAATTGCCGTCGTGCGTGCCAAGGCGGTGATGTTTGCTACGGGGGGTTACGGTCGGGTTTACAACACCACCTCGAACGATTACGCATCGACTGGAGACGGTTTGGCGATGGCGGCGATGGCTGGATTGCCGCTGGAAGATATGGAGTTTGTGCAGTTTCACCCGACTGGTTTGTATCCCGTGGGAGTGTTGATTTCCGAGGCTGTGCGGGGTGAAGGCGCTTATTTGATCAATTCGGAGGGCGATCGATTCATGGCCAATTATGCCCCCTCCCGGATGGAATTAGCACCGAGAGATATTACATCCAGGGCCATCTCCCTCGAAATTCGCGCAGGCCGAGGAATCAATGTTGACGGTAGTGCTGGCGGCCCATTTATTTACATGGATTTGCGGCACATGGGACGCGAAAAAATCATGAGCAAAATTCCTTTTGCTTGGGAAGAAGCGCACCGTTTGCTAGGAATTGATGCCGTAAATCAGCCGATGCCCGTGCGCCCGACAGTCCACTATTCAATGGGGGGAATTCCTACGAATGTCAGCGGGCAAGTTCGCAGTAGTGTTGATGGTTTGGTAGATGGTTTCTTTGCAGCAGGCGAAGCAGCTTGTGTCTCTGTTCACGGTGCGAACCGTTTGGGCAGTAACTCGCTTTTGGAATGTGTCGTTTATGGCAAAGTGACTGGCGCAACCATAGCACAATTTGTCCAAAATCGCAAGTTACCCACTGTGGATGAACAGCGTTACTTAAAGGAAGCACAAGCACAAATTCAAGGACTGTTAGAGCGTCCCGGCAAATACCGCATCAATCAAATCCGTCAGCAGTATCAAGATACTATGACTGAGTATTGTGGCGTATTTCGTAGCGCCGAATTGATGCAAGAAGGTTTGACAAAATTGGAGGAATTGGAGCGACAATATCAGGAAGTTTACTTGGACGATAAAGGCAAGTTGTGGAATACGGAAATTGTGGAAGCTTTGGAGTTGCGAAGTTTGATTATTGTGGGGAGAATGATTTTAACTTCTGCTCTGAAGCGGCAGGAAAGTCGGGGCGCTCATTCGCGGGAAGATTTTCCGCAGCGGGATGACGGCAATTTCTTGAAGCATACGCTGGCTTATTATTCGCCGGCTGGCATCGATTTGGCTTATATGCCGGTGGCGATTACCATGTTTGAGCCGCAGGAACGCAAATACTAGAAGCTAGTTTGAAATCCTTGTTCTCGCCCTAAACTTGGGAACAAGGAAAATCTTACACACAGCAGAAGTGAAAAATGCTAAGATATGATAAATTTGGCTAAAATCAGTGAAAATATTGTGGTTCTGAAGAGGCAGTATTTATGTGGGAAGCTATCGCAGCTTGTGCAAGTGTATTTATGGCATGGCTTTCATGGGAAGAACATAA
>JAYUGZ010000465.1:0-4261 GCA_043767465.1 Cyanobacteriota bacterium | reverse complement strand
CTGCGATCGCAGCTCCTGCTACTTTGCTGACAAGGCGATCGCCACTTTGACCTTGAAAGGATGTACCGCTAAACAAAGCTGCTACCATTAATTCGTTTGCTGATCTACAGTCGCTATTATAACCTCTCATTAAGAAATGTTAAAATAGCTTGTACTTATTCTATTTATAAGCACATATTGTTTTTTGTCTGCCTTGAAAGTAACATTTTGGAAATTTAAGGGTTCAGGGGCGTGCCTTGGAGACAAGCGCGATCGAGAATTGCTCCATCCCAGACGGTATGTTCGATCGCAGCACAGAGCAAATTAGCCCCCGTCAGGTTAGCACCGCGCAGTACGGCTCCATTCAGGATAGCTTCTTCTAAATCAGCTCCCGACAAGTCTGCGCCGGACAAATTGGCATTGCTCAAATCTGCCTGCTGCAAAATTGCGCGAGCCAAGTTAGCGCCCCGCAAATCGGCGCCGCGAAAATCGACACCGCTCAAATCCAAATTGCCGATCGAGGCCGCCGTCAAAAAAGCACCCCCAAAACTTGCATCGCGCACCAAAGCGTTAGCAAAGGAAGCACCGCGCAAGTCAGCATTCCGAAAATCTGCCCCGCGCAAGTCAGCACCGCTCAAGTCAGCACCGCGGAGGTTTGCTCGTAGCACCGCCCGCTGCAAGTTAGCACCGGCGAGATTAGCTCCTGTTAAGTTGGCTTGAGATAAGTCGGCACCGCCGAGATCGGCTCCCGCTAAGTTTGCGCCAGCTAAATCTATGCCGGCCAATATATGAATTTTGCCTTGGCGTATGGCTTCGAGGTCATTAGTCATTGGTCATTAGTTAAATGAAGGAAGAAGGATGAAGGAAGAAGGATGAAGGATGAAGCTACCAATGCCCTATGCCCTATGCCCTATGCCCTATGCCCGATTATAATGCCGGGGCTGCCGCGGTCGTTCGATCGCCCAACTCTTCCAACCAGATATTAGGGAGTTGGCTGGGGCGGGTGGGTAACTCCATCAAACCCATGTCTGCGAGTCTGACCACATTCCCGAGAGTTTCCACCAAAGCTGGATCGAAGCGAGTCCCGCTCAGTTGCCGGCACTTTTCTAAGGCTGCTGTCAAACTCAAAGCAGGACGGTCGCCGCGCGTTTGAGTCCAGGCTTGAAAACAAGCAGCCAACCCCAAAATCCGGGAACCGATCGGTGTCTCCTCGCCTCGCAAACCTTCGGGTTTGCCGCTGCCGTCCCAATATTCGAGTTTGTGCTTGACAATTTCGGCGACCGGTGATAATTCCGGCATTGCTTGCAGGAGTTGAGAACCGATGAAACTGCGATCGCGCCAAAATGCTAGAGTCTGTTGGTCGAATTGATCGGGGGTCTTGGTGAACACCTCATTCGGGGCCGAAACTAAGCCGATGCGAAACAGCAATCCCGCCAGCCGCAGCCTGCGCAACTGCAAAGCCGGCAAATCCAAAAGTTGACCCAAAGTTTCCGACAAAGCCGCCACCTGCAAAGACGCTGTGGGATTGGCGGTATCGCGTTCGTCCACGCGCTGGGCCATCCGCAGAAAAGCTTGCAGTTTGTTAGCGTTCAAATTGCGGCTGACGCGCAAAGCTTGACCTTCCAATTCCCACAAATCGCGGGTTTGGCGGTTAATTGCCACCATTTGCTGCTGAGAAGTTTGCAGGTAAGTCACGATCCGGGTGACTACGCCGCTAATATCGGCTAGGGGCGGGCCGACTGTGGCGAGAATTTCGTGATGAATTTCCAGCAAACTGTCGGCTAGGGGAGAATTATAATGTCGCGTTTGTTCTATAAAAATTTCTGCTGCCGCCGACACCAAGGACTGGTCAAACGACCACAAACCGTAGAATTTTCGCTCTGTATCGACTTCTGGCTTGCCCTCGGGCAAGTATTCCTGGGCCGTAAGTTCGCGGCAAAGCACCATTGCTTTGTATGTCGGGGCGAGGATGATTAAATTCCATTCTTGAATTATCGGGTCGATCTCATCGAGTTCTATTAAAGATACATTTTCTAACTGGCCGGTTTTGTGGGTTGCGAAACCGCTGTCGGCTACTGCGCCGATGACAACTTTTCGAGAAGCCTTAGCAATATCGAAGTAGCGATCGGCTTCTTGCAAATACCATTTGCCCTGCTGAAATGTCACCAAAACTAGGGGTTGGAGTGCTAGATCGTCCCCGCTGCTGGTTTGCAAAATGTGGTCTTCTAGGGCGTGACACAGGGCTACTAGGGTGTTTTTGAAGTATACCCCGTAGCTAGAAGGCAGTTTTCCGTCGGGAAGTGTAGCTTGTAGTCTGGCGAGAGTTGATTCTGGATTCATTGCAAAAGGCGGTGCCGGCTCTTAATATATTGTAACGTGCGATCGACCTTCTCGAAAATACTTTTGACAAAAATCCGATTTTTTGATGGGTGGTGGCTCTATAACGGACAAAAACGGCGATGTGATGGCGATCGAGCCGGCTGTTTCAGTGTATTTCGAGCTGAAGCACACCGCCAGCGATTTTTGGCTCTGCAAAAAAAAACTTATTTGAATGGCGATCCATTAATTTGGGAAACGAAACTGAAAACCCTCTGTACTTTGGCTGAGTTTTTTTGAGACGACACACCTGCCGAGAGGAAGACGCTAACTGACTTAGGTATTATCTACTATTTTTTTAACTATATTAGGTAGGAATTTCGAGCGTGCTTGAACAAAATCGGAGTTTAGGGGAACAGGCGATCGACAAAGTAGCAGAGATTGCTATTGCCAGCAGATTAGACGGATCGGAAAGTTTTTCTGTCACAGTCAACACCGATCCCGGCCAGCTAGCCCAAGGAGAAGTTGAGGCCGTTAACGTTGAGGGCAAAGGATTGGTAATGCAGCAAGATTTGCGCGTGGAAGAATTAGAAATTCACATCAAGGATATTGCTGTAAATCCCCTCAGCGCGATGTTTGGCAAAATTGAACTCAACGGGCCAGCCTTCGGTACGGCACGCGCCGTTTTAACCGAAAGCGATATCAACCGCGCTTTTAATTCCGAATACATCAGCAGCAAACTGAACAACTTAAAAGTTACTGTTGAGGGAAAGCCGCTGACAATAGACGTTAAAACTATGGAGTGCCAGTTGCTACCAACCGGAAAAATAGCTTTAAATGCTGAGGTATTGGTGCAGGAAACTGCATCTACTGAAAAGATTTATTTTACAGCAAAACCTCAGGTGGCAGCGGGCGGCTGGGCAATTGCTCTTCAGGATGTCGAGTATCCCGAAAACAAGGAATTTGCGCCGGAGTTGACTGCTGCTTTGGCTGATAAAGCTGGTGAAGTTTTAAACTTGCGAAATTTTGAACTTGAGGGAATGTCGCTGCGAATTCAGCAGCTAGATGTGGAAGCTGGTTCCCTGACTTTGCAAGCTGAAGCTAAAGTAGAACAATTTCCTAGTTAGGAGTAGCGATGTTTGTAGGTGCCAGGAAATATCAAACCTGTTCAAGTCGAGCAATTATTGGGACTGACGTACCGGAATAATTTTAAATCCATCTAAAGTAAGACACAACTCGATCGCCCTCCGCAGCAAAATATCACCGCCGCTAGAGGCAAGGAGCAGGATTTTATCTTTACTCTTGACAAGTAGTCGTAAACAATCGGGAAAATTTTGTGAACACTGTAACTGCTTTTTTCAAAAGACTGCGTATCGGTCAGTTTTTGACTGTATTGATGGCAGGTTTGCTGCTGTTTACCAGCACCGCTTGCAATGCTGGCGATGTTCGAGGTGCTCGGCCCGAAAATCCTCCTGTTCAAATGGGAGGAATGAATAACCCCCACAAGGCCGGTGGCGATGGATACACGGATTATCAAATGTCTACCGATCCCAAAGTCAATCAATCGCCTGCTAAAGCAGAAAATAATCGGGCTGATTTGTCGATTTTGGGCGAGACACTCCTAGCTGCGACTACCGCTGAATCTAATTCCTCAAAGCTGCTTTATCCAGGTTCTGCGCCGATGGAAACTGACAAGTTCGATCTAGAACTCGGCGGAGACAAAGCTGTGTTAGAAACCCCAGACGGACAGCCGACAAAGAGTCAACCCGTATTCGATCGCAGCAATCCCGATGCCAAGATTTTAGAGAGAGTAGGCGCAGCTTTTAAGGATGCTTCTGGTTTCTTGAATGATCGCACTGAAGATGCCAAGGAAAGCTCGGTGACGAAACTCAATCCGCGGCAAAAATAAGCAAGTATAAAGTTCGCGGTATCGCCGATTGGTAGGGGCTTTTAGAGACTTGCCCCT
>JAYUGZ010000464.1:0-10622 GCA_043767465.1 Cyanobacteriota bacterium | reverse complement strand
TTCAGACGGATGAAATTGCTCAGTTGATTACTTTGGAACTTTAACCGCTGATGTCGGCGGATGTACGCTGATGGACGCGGATGAATACAGAATAGCTAAAGCCCGAATTTTTTTAAGAAGTCCGGGCTTTAATAGCGATCGCGCTGATTAACTCAATAATATCAACTCCGGCTGCGCCAGATTAATCGTAGGGACACGGCACTGCCCAAGGAGTGTCAACTTAACGTCAAACCCTGTCAGAGACTGTTGTTTGACGATTAAACTTAGATCTCCCTGGCGCCCCCCGAAAGCAAGGGGGGGACAGGAGTCTTCTCAAAGTCCCCCTTGCTTTCGGGGGATTTAGGGGGATCTAGACTATGGTAAAAACGAGATTTATCAAGGCTTTCAGGCTTAAGTTGACACTCCTTGGGCACGCTTGAGTGTCCTGATTTCTGCCGTGTCCCTACCGCGATCGATCGTAGGGATACGACATTGCCCTCTCCTGATTTCGGGTCATACTAATTCCGATGGAACCGGAATTGATATAAATTGCGATCGTCAATCCTGACATTCTTAAAATAAAAGCAACACATCGAACTCTGGTTCTATCAGCGAGTAATCGCAGCAAAAAATCATCTGTAACTATACTCAATTGAACCCAAATTATTTTGCGAACAAAACAAAATAAACAGTTATTGAAAAGATGAGCTTGGGATTGACAGACAAAATAATTGTGTTAAGTTGAAAGCGTTTGTAAAGCTTCAGATTTGTATTAATGTTCTTGCAAACAAGAAAACTTTCAACCACCAAAGGTGCAAGCTACAAGAACAAATGTTGTAAACAATACACTGCAACCGATGAATACAACCCTGATTCAATATCCAGCAAAAATTTGGTACAAGCTTGTCAATTATTGGCTTAGAAGCTATCAAGGTCTGATTCAAGACCCGCGAGTGTTCGTGATGAAAAAATTGGCTCGTTTCGAGATTGTACGCCACTGGGCAACAATCTTATTGAAGCGTCCAACTAAATCTGATGGAATTCACCCTGAAGAAACTTCAATTTTGGGGAAATTCGATGTAGAGGCGATCGCAGAAACCATCGAAAGTGACAGTTGCTATCAGGGTTTGCAGCTACCTGAAGAAGAAGTTCAAGAACTGTTGAATTTTGCCAGTTCTACAGTTGGCTACATTAACAGAGACTTGAACCGTCCCTGTCGCTGCAACGGAACAGAAAAAGTCGGTGTAGACTTACCTGAAAATTCCCGCGTTTGCAGCTACATGAGCAACACAAAACTGTCTTCAACCGTCAAAAAATTGGAAAAAGACCCCGGCCTTCGAGCGATTGCAGCTAAGTTTCTAGGTGCTCAACCAGTACACATGGGAAGTGAAATATCGTGGAGTTTTCCCGTTGGAGGAAGCCATGTCGAGCAGCGTCGAGCAGCTCAACTATTTCACTACGACTTAGACGACTATCGGTTCATAAAATTTTTCTTCTACCTAACCGATGTTGATTTATCCAGCGGCGCGCATAGTTACATTCGCGGAACTCACAAGGGCAAAAAGTTTCTCCACCAGCTTGTGAGCACGCGCTGTGCAGACATCGACGACGAAAAGATTGTTGAATATTACGGTGTCCAAAATGTGGTGAATGTCTGTGGCAAAGCTGGTTTTGGCTTTGTAGAGAATCCTCTTTGCTTTCATAAAGGAAGTCGGCCGACGGAGAAACCGCGTTTGATGCTGCAAATAGAGTATAGCGTTAACGACTACGGTAACATTCACGAAATGTTGGGTTACTAGCTTTGTAAACCTCGCAAATCGCGAAGTCTTGTCTGTCTATCGAGACTTCTCACGCCAAATTTCGGTCTTGCCTTGAACGATTTACTTGCCAAAACGGCCGCGAATGCGATCGACAAACATATCAACTTCCGCCAACTTCATCTGACTAACAAAAACGGCGAAAACTCCCAACCCTGCGAAACTTGCCACACTCAACTGCACTAATTGAATTACCAACCCTTCTGTACCCAAAACTCTTTGACAGCCTTGCAGAGTAGCCAAGGACACGAAAGCAGTGAGAGAACTTCCACAAGCTAACCCCAGAAAAGGCAAACTCCATTCCCCCCAAGGCAGGCCACCCAGTTTTTTATCTAATAAGTACAAAAGCATAATCATCGAAACAAGATTCACTCCCACCGTCGCCAGAACTAAACCGGGCGCACCGAAAGCTCCTACCAACAAATAATCCAGCAGTCCGTTCAAAAAGATATTGATAATACTGATGCGAAAAGGCGTTTCTCCATCTCCCAAAGCGTAAAATACCCGTACCAAAACGTCGCGACCTAAATACACAAACATTCCAATACTGTAAGCCATCAAGAGCGGGGCAACAAATTGCGAGGCTGACTGATTAAAAGCATAGCGTTCGTAAACAACGCGGACGATCGGCCCGGCAAGTGTTACCATTAAAGCACTTAGCGGCAGCATCGTAATCCCAGTCAAAATTAAAGCTTGACGAATTCTATCTTTTAATTCCGGCCAGTCTTTGGGATCGGTGAGGCGAGAAAATATGGGCAAAAATGGCACTAAAATTACATTAGAAATGATGCCTAAAGGTGTCATTACCAACAAGCCGCTGTACCCCATAGCAGATGCAGCTTGAGGGATGTAGGATGCGAAAAATAAGTCGGTATAGACATTAATTTGCAGCATTCCCGAGGACAAGGTAGCAGGCAGCATCACCTTAACTACTTCTTGCACTCCGGGGCGTTTAAAATTAAACCGCAAACGCAATTTTCCCAAGCCCGCTCGCCACTGTGCCACCAGTTGCACCAACCACTGCAAAACTGCTCCGGCTAAAGTTCCCCAAGCTAACACTAAGCCGCCAATTAATGCGTATTCTGGCTGAGTTATTTTGTCTCCGAGTTGCAGTGCGAGAATCCCCAAACCGCCGACAAGTGCAACGCTGGAAAATAAAGGGCTGATGGAAGGAAGCCAATACATATCGGCGGCGTTGAGAGTGCCGAAACCAATGCCTATCAAGCCTGAAAGTAAAGCCATCGGCGCCATGATCCGAAATTGTTGGACGGCAATTGCTTTGATTTCTAAACCTTCGGGTGTTCTATTTAATCCCGGTGCTACTAAATCGATCGCCGAATCTGCAAAAATAATTAAAGCGACTGTTACCAACAGCAATATACCGCCAACTAAGGTGGTGATAGTCTCGACTAAGGGTGCTGCTTCTTTTTTGTCGCGGCGGGATAAAACGCTGACGATCGCGCTGTGAAACGGCCCGTTAATGCCTCCGAGCAAAATAAATAAGAAACCGGGGATGACGTAGGCGTAGTTGTAGGCATCGACGGCGACACCGACTCCAAAGGCTGCGGCGATCGCAATTTGGCGCACCAACCCGAAGACTTTGCTAATCAGAGTGGCGACTGCGACAATGCCGGCAATCCCTGCTAGGGAACGAGAGGGCTTCTGGGTTTCAGACACAAATGGTTACAAACGCTAGTGCTAAAAGGCTTCACTAAGTTTAATAGCAAATCTGGAAAATCATAACATGAATTATGAAAAATTATATGTGCCTGGGTTTCGTGCTATGATTTTTGGGCGTTAATTCGCTCTAGTAACTCAATACAGTTCAGTTAAGAGCGTCCGGTCAATAAAACGATGTGAAAAATAGACACTCTTGTTTGCTTCGTTCCTCGCAATGACAACTGCTAAGTGAACCGTATAGTCTAGTAACTACCAAAAATTTAGTAATTTGACTTTTAGGAGGTTTAATTTTGCTGAAACTTTATTATAATCCGCTGTCCACTAATGCTCGCCGCGTTTGGATTGCTTTGCTGGAAAAAGAGATTGAGTTTGAATTAGTTTCGCTCAAATTAAACGGCGATCAGTTTCAACCGGATTTCTTGGCAATTAGCCCTTTTCACCACATCCCGGTTTTGGCGGATGGCGATTTTCATGTAATAGAAACTCTGGCTATTCTGGATTATCTGGAAGCTAAGTATCCGGCGATCGCCCTATTGCCACAGAATGCTCGGGATTTGGCGATCGTCCGCATGGTACAAATGGTCACAGTCAACGAATTGACACCAGCGCTGAGTCCCTTTGTCCGCCAGAGTTTCGGCGGCGCAGGCGACCCCGAGAAGCTGGAAAAATCTGCGCTGCAAGTGGCGATGGTACTGAGCTTTTTTGAGGAGTTGTTGGGCGATACACCTTTTTTTGGCAGCAACACGATTACCCTCGCGGATGTTGTAGCTGGCGTTTCCGTGCCTTGGCTGCCCGAACTAGGCCTGTCCTTGGAGGAATACCCCAAATTGGAGGATTGGTGCGATCGCTTAAATTCCCGCGCTTCTTGGGAAGAAACACAAGCCAGTCCCGAACTGGTGGAAGCTTTTAAAGCGCAGATGAAACAGTTGATGAAAGGTAAGACAAATCAGCCTTTAAATGATGAGATAAATGAGTTGAGGAAAGAAGAGAAATAACCGATCGCTAATACAGCAGATTTCACGTTTATCAAGTATAACTCAGATCGTTCTATCCCCGTAGGGACAAGGCATTCCGCCATTGGTGTCAACAACCAGGTAACACCAGCAGTCCGGCAGGGGTTGAAACCCCTGCCTCAAAGCTAAAGTCCTCTCAAAGAGGACTAATAGATATCTCCCAAAAAACTCAAACCCCAGGTCAAGCCTAAGCTAAAATCTAATTTATTGAGAAGTTTCATGAATTATTCAGTCCTCTAAAAGAGGACTTTCGCTATTAGCCAGGGGTTTAAACCCCTGGCGGTATTTGAGGTTCAGCAATATTTCAGATTAAGTTGATACTAATGGACACGGTGCGGTGTCCCTACTACTTCATAAATCCAAAATCCAAAATCTAAAATCTAAAATCCAATGGCTGACTTAATTTACAAATACCCTCCTCTTTTACCCGGAACTCTCATCAAGCGGTACAAGCGATTTTTCACAGAAATCGAACTAGATTCGGGAGAAATCATCACCGCCCACTGTCCGAATACCGGCCCGATGACTGGTGTTTTAATTCCCGGAAATCCAGTGCTAGTATCTCCCAGCGACAATCCCAAACGCAAGTTAGCTTATACTTGGGAATTAATTAAGGTTTGCGACACTGTGCCAACTTGGGTGGGAGTTAATACGGGCCTGCCAAATCGAGTGATTAAATTAGCTTTGGAATTGCGCTTGTTTCCTGAGTTGGGAAATTACACTTTAATTCAACCAGAAGTTGTTTATGGAAAAGATAAAAAGAGTCGAGTTGATTTCTGGCTAACTGGTGAGGAAAAACCGATTTTTCTGGAAGTTAAAAATACAACTTGGGTCAAGGATACATTAGCTTTATTTCCTGATACAGTGACGGAGAGAGGACAGAAACATTTGAGAGAATTGATCGAGGTGGTACGGCAGGGTTCGAGGGCTGTAATGCTGTATTTTATTAATCGCGGCGATTGTACGGATTTTGCTCCGGGCGATAGTGCCGATCGCCTTTACGGAGAATTGTTCAGACAGGCGATCGGTGAAGGTGTGGAAGTTTTGCCTTGCCGGTTTGACGTAACTCCCGAAGGTGTGCGGTATTTGGGCTTAGCAAACATGGATTTACCAACCCCTAAATAATTGGTTTAAATTGCCTGCATTTCTGCATCAAGCTCGACACTAGCAACGCCCGTTACACTCTTTAGTCCTTCTAGTTTCGACCGAGCAACTTCTCCAGTAATGATGCCAGTCACAGGTAACACCCCATTGACTTTCATTCCCGCCGATTTTAAGCCCGTGACAACAGATTCAATTACGGGTAAGTTTTGGTCGTCAACAGTCACTACGATGCGCTCTAGTTGTTCATCAGACATATTCAGCCTCCTTTTTATTGCCCCGGAGATCCCCCCTAACCCCCCTTAAAAAAGGGGGGGACAAGAGCGTTCTCTTTCGTCCCCCGACTATCAGGGGGATGCGAGGGGGATCTCTACCTAATTTCGATCGCCAGCGGTGATTACGGAGCTTGCAGCAACCCACTTCCAACTCGATTATTTGGTAATGGTAGTGCCATAGCATGGGAAGTTAGCAACTGCCAAAGTTGAGCACCTCGTTTACCAGTCGATTGGGCATACAGGGCCGCGAGCCCAGCTATGTGAGGTGTAGCCATGCTAGTGCCACTGAAGGCAGCATAACGTCCTTTATTCATAGGCACTGATGAGTATACTTTCACTCCGGGAGCGGCGATATTAACTTTAGCGCCTGGATATGGGCCAGAGGGACAGGAAAAGTCAGGCACTTTGAGACAGCTATCGAGGGCTGCAACAGCCATAATCGACGGGCTATTGGCTGGTTGTCCGACGGGTTTGGGCCCGTGGTTGCCCGCGGCTGCCACGATCAGACACCGATTTTGGAGTGCCCGAAGGCCGACAGTTTCGTAGGCAATAGAAGGGTTGGGATCGGTGTTTCCCAAGGACATCGAGATAACTTGACACCCGTTGGCGATCGCCCATTCCATCCCAGCGAGAATCCAGGCACCATCGCCACTACCGGCATTGCTCAGCACTTTACCCACATAAATCGTCGATTCGTAAGCAATCCCGTACCTGCGGCCGTTGATATCCTTGAATCCGCACGCTGTCCCAATGCAGTGCGTGCCATGACTGTTGCCATCTTGTACTGCCTCCCCAGGCACGAAGGACTGCGATACGATCGATCGACCTGCGAAATCCGGATGCAATAAATCCATCCCCGTATCCAGCACAGCAACTTTCATTCCTTTACCAGTCAGCAGAGAGTCGATCGCCTTCGTCGCCTTCAGACCCCAAGTAGACCCAATATCATCAGCAAAACATTTTTGAGGATCGACTCCTGCTAACTTTGTTGTATGAGTAGTTTTTTCGTACAGGTGACTCGCCGCATCGCGATAGCCCTCCAGGTAATCTGCCGACAACCCATCGTCAATGGCGTAGAAGATGCGCTCTGGTTCGATCGCCAAGATAGCCGAATTCTCTGCTGCTGATGTCGTGATGTTGCTGAGTGCCCCTTCCTCTAAGGAGACGACAGCCACGCCGAGAGTGGGAAACACTGCTCCCCCTGTAGCTTCGATTTGGCTCAAGTCTAGGGCAGACTCTGGGAAATCGGCAGCATTTGCCAGCCCCATGACGCCAGCTCGATCGCTCAGAATAGCTAACCCTTCTGTCACTGCATCTTCGCGGAAAGTAATAATGTAACGCCCTGTTGTTTCATCAGCTTGGGCAGTTGCTGGGATGGTAAAAGTCGGTTGTTCAGACATAAAATACCTCTTATTTAGTGTTAGATAATGGGTTTAGTTGGCAAAGAAATTTATGGAATTGCAAGGCTGTGACTTGTGAGGAAACAGCCCTGTATTTAATCCATGCTTCTAAGGGTTGAATACGAAATAGTCAACATAGAGCCGAATCGGCTTTGCCCACTCGATATTGACCCAAATCTTGACTACACCATTTTGTGGGGAAACGTTATGGAGAGTATATCGAGCCTCACCGATAAACTTTCCATTTGCTGGAAGTGGGGGATTACCTTCGCCAATAGCAACGAAAACGTAAGAATTGGGTGTGATTAAGCCCCAATTGAGAGGCAAAATGTGCTGTCCGTTTAGGTTCCCCCAATCATGGCGATAACGGTAGCCATTACCGAAAAGTGTTGCGACCGAAACTCCATCTTGAGACATACCCAGTTGACCCACCTCTTCCAGGTTAGCCTCTTGGCTTTCCTGAATTGTTGGCAATTTTAGTATGGAAGTCGATGCAGCAATTTCTGTTGAAAAAGACATAGTTTATTTCCTTGTTGAACAACGTTACTGGGAAGTATTATCTAGCTATATGCTCAAGCTAGATATAGCCTTTCTCAGAAAGATGAGGTACCCGACGGGCTATGGGCTATGGGCATAGGGCATAGGGCTCCGTGGGCATAGGGCTCCGTGGGCATAAGGCATAGGGCTATGGGCATACCTCACTTTTTTGAGAACCGCTATAACAGCTTTTGATCTAATAGTGAACCCAATTTATTTGGATAACAATACGACGATCCGCGTATATGATTATGAAGATACTGCAACAAATTCTGATTTGAATAAGCCCAATTTTTCCAGAGCAACCATTACAGCAGCCGTCCGGGTTTGTACACCCAGTTTCTCGTAAAGATGCTCCAGATGTTTTCGCACTGTTCCTTCACTGCAACCGATCGCTTTAGCGATTCCTGCATTGCTTTTATCTTTGGCAATCCAGAAGAGAACCTCTGCTTCGCGTTTGGTGAGTCCTAGTAATTCCAGACTAGAAATCGAGAATCTTTGCAGTTCTTGTTCTTCCAACAGCAAGAGATATTGCTCGCCGATTGGTTCGGGAATCAGCCGGATGTTCAACTGTCTTCCTGCTTGCTGAATGTGCAAGGGTAAACAGCTAGATGAAACATTGCCGTTGAATTTAAGTCTCGAAATCTGTTGCTTGAACCAATGTTGTAAGAGTTCTGGTAATGAGTCTGGGGCGTGGGATAAAAAATACTGGCTCAACAGTTGTTCGGCGCGTTGAGCGATGAACCGTACCTGTCCGTCTACAGCTAAAACGATCGCACCCAAGCGATCGAACATTTGCTGGAATTGTGCCAGTATTTGGTGAATTTTGCTGAATCCTGGGTTATTTGCCTCTGCCTGAATCTGGTGGAACATCCTTGGATTCAGGACACAACCATCGCTCCAATCCTTGGGCACCGCCGGTGCTAAAGTATCTGGAGCTGAGCGGGTGCGATCGCCCAAAACTTCCATAATATAATGTGTGTCGCTAGGTTCGCAATTTTTAGCTTCAGCTTGTTCTGGGAATTTATCAAGATTTTGAGATGTCAAAATAACGTCGTGCTGGCGACTCTGTTTCTGTGAATTCACTGGAAAATCTCCCTTTGCGTAAACGGTGAGAATGGCGAAACTAGATAGCCGTAACCTCCGGCTATCTCGCTCATTTCACTATCATTAATTTCTACGGCGGTAGAAATGCACTCTGAGATTTTTTTGACTCGCGATCGATTTAAGTTTCTTTTTTAATTGATAACACTGGCTAGCTGTTACTTACCAGTCGCACGATCGAGTGACTTGCACTTTTTTGGGTTTTGTGTTAACAGCATTTTCAACTTTGATCGAGACTAACGATCGACATAAAAAACTTAAGTTTTTAGGTAATCTGAAGAGGAATAAAATCCCTAAAGCAAAGTCAAGCATCGAATATCGTTTTTTTATCCTAACTCAAGAAAGTGCGATGCTTTTTGTAATTTATATCGTTGGAACAGAGAATTATAAAAACCCGATCGCGATCGCCAATCGAGCTAAGTGCAATTATTTGTTCAATGAGAGCGAGATCCTTTTAAGCTTGAAGGCAAATAAAGCCAGTCCTGCACCTGCAACAGCCGTGGCAGCAATATTGCTGGGTTCTGGCACTGCTTCGGCAATGCTGAGGGCATTAATTCCCAAGGCGCGTGAAGCGAAGCTATCCCGTTCCCCGTAGGGGTTCCCGAAGGGTAGGGAATCGCCCTCAGAACTGCTATAGACGAGCCGCGAGATATTGGCAACATCGCTGCGAACGCCGAAAAACTGAGCCGAATTATCCAGTGCTAATCAGGAGGTTCCTGGTCTTGAGAAGCTTCCTAATAAGTTATTAGCGCTGTCAAAAGCTGCGATCGATGCAGTGAATAAAAGTGTATCATCTACGGCTATTTGCGTCCCTGCTGCCGCTACAGGGCGATCGAAGGTAATTGTTAGCGGGCCTGGGTTTCCCAGCGCTGGCGGCGGGCCTGGCCTTAAACCGGTCAACAACACGAAATCGCCCTTAGCAAAGTTGGTGGGAATACCGGGCGAAGGTAAGGTTTGAAAAACTAAAGGCGGTGTAATTCCTGGGGTTGTAGCCTGGGGAATATTGACACTGATTCCGAGTCCTCCTTCTGAAGTGACTGAGAAGGAGTTGGGCAATATTTTGAACGGCGGCTGGACTGGCCCGACACTTGACCAATCAACGCGATCGCTCGCTCCCAATGCAGCGCGATCGCTCACGAATGTAATATTAGCAGCTCGAACGGGCGGTGCTAACAGGATCAGCAGAGTGCCGAGCGCAATTCCCGCAGCGGATGTTTTGGGCGATCGGGTTTTTTGGGCGATGGCTGCGAATTCCGAAGTGCGATCGGTTTGTAATAGCTTTACTTTGAAATGTTGAACTTTTTTATACATCATAGTAGTTGCTCAATTCGACCTCTCCACAAAATTTTACAAAACTGCGATCGTGTCCGAACAGAATGTTTAATTTATGGAAAAGTCTAATATACTTGACATCCTGAGAATCAACGAGGATTATTTAACAACACATAACATTACGCATAATTTCGTAAAGTGAAGGTGGTTATGGTCAATCCAAAATCCCAAATCCTAAATCGAAATGACAGCTTTAATCCCCAAGTAGCAAAAAACTTGTCATAATAGACAACAAGCTTATGTATATAAATCCTTATGCCCTGTGCTGTTATTCTGACTGCTCTATCAGTTGAGTACCTTGCCGTTCGTTGCCATCTGTCCGATCTTCAGGAAGAGATTCATCCGCAGGGGACGATTTATGAGCGGGGGAAGTTCGCCCTGTCT
>JAYUGZ010000463.1:0-4270 GCA_043767465.1 Cyanobacteriota bacterium | reverse complement strand
TCCCCTAGTTAAAGAAGTCCGCAGGCTGCACAGCTCAAAGGGACGCAGGGAACAACAATTATTTTTACTCGAAGGGACGCACTTACTCGAAGAAGCTTGCGCCGCCAAACACCCCTTAGCAACAGTTTGTTGTACTCCCGAATGGCTGGAACAGCACGATCGACTGTGGGAGCAAATTTGTAGTTTAGCCGATCGCACAGAATTAGTCAGTGCCAAAGTATTAGAGTCGATCGCCACCACAGTCCAACCCAACGGCATTATAGCCACCGCACCCCGCACTGCAAAACCCCCCGCAGAACTATCAACTTTAGGCATAGCCTTAGAAACCATCCAAGATCCCGGCAACTTGGGGGCGATCGTCCGCACGGCTGCGGCTGCCAATGCCGACGGTTTACTGCTGAGCTCAGACAGCGCCGATTTAGACCATCCAAAGGTGCTGCGCGCCTCGGCAGGATCTTGGTTTAAGCTGCCAATGGCGATCGCTCCAGATTTAACCGCCGAAGTCTCCAGCTACAAAAATCGCGGGATGCAAATATTAGCAACCGTCGCCGACGCCAGTTTAACCTATTGGGAAGTAGATTTGAGAGTCCCGACTCTGATCGTTTTGGGCAACGAAGGTTCTGGATTGTCAGCCCAATTGAGAAGTTTGGCCGATCGACAAATCCAAATTCCCCTCGGCCGCAGTGTAGAATCTCTAAATGTGTCGATCGCCGGAGCCCTCATCTTGTACGAAGCTCAACGGCAAAGAAGTCAGTCGATGTGAGATTTACTCGCCTTGATGAATCCGGGACATTGAACTAACCAAGTGCTGCTGACTAGCGCCAGCTCAAAAAACATTCGCGAAACTAACATTACTCCCCAGAAAAAGAGCGGCGCAAGCCCAAAAAAACTATAAATACAGGGCGAAATGTTTAACGCGGTAATTGTCCCGTTCAAAGTGTATTATAAAAGCACACTCAACAAAGTAACCCCCTGCCGTAAATCAATACTCACTGCGGTTAAAACCGCTCATTTGCTTTCATCTCAGAGCTCAAGCCACTGCTTTTATCGCATCTCGCTATTTCTTTATGACTCATTTTGGTCTGATTTGTCCCGCATCAACTGGTCATCTCAACACTATGTTGCCCTTGGGGAAAGAACTGCACCAGCGAGGTAATCGCGTCACCCTATTCGGGATACTCGATGCTCAAGCCAAGACACTAGCCGCAGGATTAGAATTTCAAGCAATAGGTGAGTCTGAATATCCCCTTGGATCAGTAGCGCAAGTGCTTACCCAGCTAGGAAAACTCAGTGGCATAACAGCATTGCGATATACCATTAGCTGGATAGAAAAGACGGCCGCTTTGTTTCTGCGAGAACTTCCTCCAGTATTGAAAGCCGCTGGCGTAGAAGCCTTGCTAATAGATCAAATTTCACCAGGCGCGGGGACGGTTGCCGACTTCTTAGAAATTTCCTTTATTACCATTTGCAGTGCCGTAGTTGTGAATGAAGAAGAAACAGTTCCGCCCTTTTTCACAACTTGGGGCTATAATCCGGCTTGGTGGGCAATACTGCGGAATCGAGCAGCTTACTCTTTTTTCGATCGCATAGCGCAACCAGTTCAAGATGCAATAGATGAATATCGCAGACAGTGGAAGTTGCCTCTGCACTCACACCCCAATCAAGCTTACTCACAACTGGCTCAAATCAGTCAACAGCCTGCTGAATTAGAATTTCCCCGCCAGCATTTGCCTCAATGCTTCCATTTCACAGGGCCTTACCATAGCGCAACAGGTAGGCAAATCGCCGATTTCCCCTTTGAAAAGTTGACTGGACAACCGTTGATTTATGCTTCAATGGGGACGATCCAAAATCGCCTATTAGGAACTTTTGAGAATATTGCTGAGGCTTGTGTAGGTTTAGATGCTCAATTAGTGATTTCTTTAGGCGGTTCAGCCACTCCCGACTCGCTGCCAAATCTTCCTGGTTCGCCCCTGGTTGTAGAATATGCACCGCAATTAAAATTGCTCCAAACAGCTACACTTACTATTACCCATTGTGGCATGAATACTACCCTAGAATCTTTAACTAATGGCGTACCGATGGTAGCAATTCCAGTTACTAACGACCAGCCCGGAATAGCAGCGCGTGTTGCTTGGACTGGTGCGGGTGAAGTTGTTCCCCTGGCTAAGTTGAACGTTTCTAGATTGCGAACTGCTGTCAAGCGGGTGCTGACGGAAGATGCTTATAAAAAGAATGCTTCCAGGTTACAAGCAGCTATTCGTGGGGCAGGTGGCGTAAGTCGCGCCGCTGATATTATTGAACAGGTTATATCTACAGGAAAACCTGTTTTAAATCGAAAATAGAAAAACAAGAATTTTTCACCCTTAGTCATCAGGGATTTGTATTATGCGCTTGCTCGCTGTAAGTCCTGAAAAAAATATATTTGACATTCTCCCATTCCACTACTATGAACATCCTAAATAGAAAACTTGGTAGGCTCGAAAATCTATTTGAAATTATCCACGATTTGGGTGGAATGATCGATGTAAATGTTGCCAGAATCGAAGGTGAACTTACACCTGATATCCTGCAACAGGCTCTCGATTTGATACAGAAGCGTCATCCGATGTTGCAAGTTCATATCGTTAAGGCAGAAGATGGCAATTATTTTCAATCGGAAGGAACACCGAAAATTCCTTTGCAGGTTATAGATAAGCAATCTGAGAATCAATGGATTGAGATTGCTGAAGAACAATTGCACAAAAAATTCCCTGGTGGCACAAAGCCTCTTTGTAGAGTAACATTTATTCGTGCTGCTAAAAGTAACGATATCAGTGAAATCATTGCCACATTTCATCACGCTATCATTGATGGTATGTCTTGCATGAATTTCATCAATGAACTATTGTCCTATTCTCATAAAATTGCAGATGAACAAAATATATCTGAAATCCCTACGATGAAACTTCTACCGCCACTAGAAGAGATGCTAAACAGAAATCTCATCAGTCCAAATAACCTTGAGGAAGCTGAACAAAAACCAGTTCAAGAATTTCCCAAACCTCAGTTAATTATTGAAGCCGAAGCACCTCCAAGTCAGCGACGCACAAATCTTGTGACTCGAATTTTCAGTAAAGAGATGACTCTAAGACTGAAAGAACGTTGTAAACAAGAACAAACTACCATACATGGTGCTTTATGTGCAGCAATGTTATTGGGAACAGCAAAAATTGCTTTTAAGGATACATCTCTGAGTTTATCCTGCGGCTCAAATGTAAGTTTAAGAAAGTCTTGTCAGCCTGAAATAACTCCTGAATCTATTGGTTGCTTTATCTCGATCGTGGAAGAAATTCACACCTTAGAAGAAAATACTACTTTTTGGGATTTGGCAAGGGAATGTAAATCAAAAATCAGTAATTCCATTAGTCTAGGAATTCCGATAGCTCGTTTTTGTAATGAAAGTTTGCAATATGTAAATCAGGATATGATTATCCAACTTTCTAATCAGAATATGGGACGAAAAAATACAATAGAGATATCAAATCGTGGTCAATTTAATTTAGCCGATAAATATGGGGAATTAAAACTGAAAGAGTTATACTTTGCTACAGGACAGCATTGGCTTGGTGGTTCTTTTTGGTTAGGTGTAGTAACTTTCCATGAACAGCTATTTTGTAGTTTTGCCCATGTAGTCCCTTTAGTAAGTGCTAAGACTGCACAATTGTTAGCAGATTCTTTTAGAGACACTGTTGAAAAAGCTTGTATATCGGAATCAAATCATAAAATAACTTGATTAGCATTTGAATCTAATTAGACCATTCCTCACGGATTCTTTTAACATCTTTAAAAAAATCTGATTTAAACTCATATCCTAGTAGTCGTTTTAGCTTAGGACTAGCATCGTCTATGAATTTTGAGGGCATATTACTAAAGACATCCATCATGGGACGAACAAACTTAGGAGTATAATTAGCCAGTATTGAGACTCTTGGTTTGTCAGAGCAGTTCATAGAGGTATCATGCCAACAAAGACCATGAGAAAGAATCACAGATCCTGCCTTCCCTGTAACTTTTCTCGCTATTATTTGCAAAATATTTTGAGTCAGGTGGACTGCACAATTTTTGGCTAGTGGGAGCAAAAACTGGCGCACCATTATCTCCTGTAAAGTCTTGAACCATCCAAATGATTTGAACATTCATTACAGGACTGGAGGGAAATGGTAACTTCATTGTCCAATAGGGATAGTCTACATGGATTCCCATACTGGTTGCACCTGGGTTCAGGATA
>JAYUGZ010000462.1:0-4274 GCA_043767465.1 Cyanobacteriota bacterium | reverse complement strand
AAATAACCAGCAATGAATAACCAGTAACAAATAACCAGTAACAAATAACCAGTAACAAATAACCAGTAACAAATAACTAATGACCAATAACTATCCCCTAATCCTAGGAGTTACCGGAGCATCGGGACTGATTTACGCCGTGCGGACTTTAAAATATCTGTTGGAAGCCGATCGCGCCGTCGAACTGGTAGCATCAAAATCTACCTACATGGTTTGGCAAAGCGAACAGAACATCCGAATGCCCGCAGAACCGACTATGCAAGAAGAATTCTGGCGGGAAAAAGCAGGAGTACCCAATTCTGGCAAACTCCGCTGTCATCCGTGGCAAGATGTTGGTGCTAATATTGCTAGCGGTTCCTTTCGCACCCAAGGGATGATGATTATTCCCTGTAGCATGAGTACACTAGGCAAGTTGGCGGCTGGCTTGAGTTCGGATTTGCTCGAAAGAGCGGCCGACGTTCAGCTCAAGGAAGGGCGAAAATTGGTACTTGTACCTAGGGAAACCCCTTTTAGTTTGATTCACCTGCGGAATTTGACTACTTTAGCAGAAGCAGGAGCTAGAATTGTGCCAGCTATTCCGGCTTGGTATCACAATCCCCAAACAATTGAAGATTTGGTAGACTTTGTGGTGGCTCGTGCTTTAGATCAGTTGGGGGTTGATTGCGTTCCTCTCAAACGCTGGAAGGAAGATGAAGGGAGTTAGTTGTTATTGGTTAGTTGTTATTTGTTAGTTGTTATTTGTTGGTTCCAATTTCCAATCACTAAGAACAAATAACCCTTCGACCCTTTAAATCGTTCGATTTAAAGCGAACGACTACGCTCAGGGCACCGCCAAGAACAAATAACCAACAACAAATAACCAATAACCAACAACAAATAACCAATATTATTGATATGCGTGCTGTATTTTTGCTAGTAATTGTGGTAGGGCTGACTATTTTTTCCCTGCAAAATGTGGAACCAGTATTATCCCTGGTATTTTTGGGAGTTCGATCGCCTGCTTTACCCTTATCTATCTGGATTTTGCTCAGCATGGGGACGGGAGTTGTCACCTCTTTATTGATTTCTGCTTTGCTCTCCTTCTCAAATTACCTGTCTCAAACACGAGAGCGCAGCGGCCGGGACATTCGCAGCCGTGATACTGTCTCAGCAGACAGGAGAACAGCTTACGCGCCACCTCCCCCTCCGAGAAAACAGGAGATTGACCCGGATTTTGAGACGGAAAATAGCCAAACTTCCTATCGAACACAGTACGGGACACCGGCGGGCTACAGTTCCCGGACTGTCCAGCAAGAAACTCCCAACTCTCCTGCGGCGAATGATTACGCTCAAGCGGGGACTTATCAAGCGGCAGACGATGAGGATGATTGGGTTTCTGATGGCTCAAAATCCGCCTCTGGGGGTAGCGATGACGATTGGGGGGACGATCGCGATTTTGTCGCTAAACCGCAGGTAAATGAAGTTCCAGCGGCAAATCCGAGGGCTTACGAAGCTAAACAGGAACCGAAAAGCAAGTCTTGGGCTGGCTCAGTATACTCTTATGGCTATCGAGATCCGAACCAGTCTGGGGTGGGACAAACTGAGTCTGTCTACGATGCGGAATATCGGGTGCTGGTTCCCCCGCAAGATTCCATACCTCAACCTGCTGATGAAGCACCGAAAAATCCTAGTGCAGAAACAGAGGATGATTGGGGATTGGATGAGAATGATGTATTTGAAGACGACTCACGCCCCAGCGGTGGGCCGATTAACCTGAAAAAATAGCAAAATATCGGAGGATTGGGCGGTGGATTTGTTGAGGGGAGTTAATATCTATCTCGTCGGGATGATGGGTGCGGGAAAAACAACGGTGGGGCGGATTTTGGCAAGGGAATTAAAATACCGTTTTTTTGATACTGATGAACTAATTGTTCGGGTTGCTAATCAGTCAATTGCTGAGATTTTCGATCGCGAAGGCGAAGAGGCTTTTCGGGAATTAGAAACTAAAGTGCTCGCCGAATTGTCTGCTTATCAAAATTCGGTGGTTGCTACGGGCGGCGGTATTGTGGCCCGATCGACAAATTGGGGTTATTTACATTACGGTATCGTGGTTTGGCTGGATGTGCCTGTAGACCAATTGTGCGCTCGACTGCGATCGGACAGCACTCGTCCCCTGCTGCGGGAAGACGACCTCAAATCTAAGTTGCAAAGCATTTTGAGCGAGCGAGAGCGTTTCTACGCTCAAGCAGATGTCCGAGTTTGTATTTCAGGAGGCGAAAGGCCTGAAGAAGTGGCGCGTCGGGCGATCGAGGAAATCAAAAAAGTTCTAGAGGAAGGAAGAAGGAAGAGGGAAGAAGGAAGAAGGAAGAAGGAAGAAGAAAGCAATTAAGAACATCCTAAACGTCGGGCCCGGTTGCCAGATCAAATCAGAAACCGAGCCTGATATCAATTGAGACACTCATAAACCGGGTTTCTGGGAAAATAACCGATTTATGAGGACTTTTGAATTCCGTAAAAATACTGACTTCTGTCTGAGTGTGTCCGTTAAACAGCGAATGTTTGGGAATCAACCGGGTTTGAATCGACGGGGTGCGTAAGTTTTATTAGGTGTGAAGATGTGGCGATGGGAGACTTTGTGCAAAAACTGATGGCACACTCATCTGATGTGTTAAAGTCGGCTATTGATTTGTGCCAAAAAATAAAATGGCCCCACCCCGGTCGGGCTGTAGGGCGCAAGGACAGTTAAACGCTAACTTCATTGTCGGGAAATTTAGCATCGATGCTATCCTCCTATGTGACGATTTTGCGATCGTCCATTCAACTATCAACTCTCCCGTATCAAAAAATGTAACCCAAGGGCGATCGAATTCAACCTGTCCTATTCTAAAAACAATACCTCATGCAATTCTGACGAGCAGCTCCCTAAAGCTGCTTTTTTATTGCGATCGAGTTTTTGGCTGCTACACTTGGACGCCTTTGACAATAACATTTTAGTCAAAAGGAAAAGGGAAGAGGGAAGAAATTCCCGATTACCAATTCCCGATTACCAATTCCCCATTACCCTTATAAGATTCCCAACTTGCCCGTTTTTCACAAAATACTCGATCGCTCCGCCCAACCCCACACCTGTCAGAGAAATAGTCGCTAATATCGCAAAAGCCCGCCAATTTTTCCAACCAGATAATTGAATATCGAGTCTTGCCAAAGCTCCGGCTGAAATCAAGACTAAACAAGTAACAAAAAGGTGCAGCCATGCAACAACTATCACTGCCACAAAAGCTCCTAAAATAATAGAAAGGAAAGCACCAACATCACTCGAAAACCACCGCATCATAAAGGATTTTGTATCCTTCAGCGGGAACGATAATGCGATAGCTAACACTAAAATGGAAGCTACGGCTAAAAACCAAGTCAGGTGCGGGGGAATATCAAATTCAGATAATTTCCATCCAAAAATAAAATAAGTAACAAAAAGTAGAGTTAGGGAAAGCCAAGAGTTTTTTTTCATCCGATATACAAATTAGGGAAACCAGGCAAAAAAGATGACCCCTAGAAATTCGCGCACGGCCTTAGAGGTTAGTAGAAATAGCTTGCACTGGACAAGTAGGGATGCACTGCTCGCAAACGATACAGCGCGATCGAGCAAACGTTAGTTTAAAGCTTTCTGGGTCAAGGGTCAAGGCTTCTGTCGGGCAAACCCCCGTGCACAAGCCGCAGTGAACACAGACATCTTCGTCGATGAGTATTTCCCTGCTGGCTAGGGAAACGCCGATGCTTTGCGATCGCATCCAGTCGATCGCCGCTTCTAGTTGGTCGATGTCCCCTGATAACTCTAGCACCAGTTTGCCCACTTGATTCGGAGCCACCTGAGCGCGGATAATGTTGGCTGCAACATTAAAATCCTTTGCCAGTCGATAGGTGACAGGCATTTGGATCGATCGTTGCGGAAACGTCAGCGTTACCCGTTTTTTCACTTTAACCTCGGTAATTTACCAAAAATCTTTCTGATCTTAAGTTTTAACGCACTTGGTCTAATTACTGGTATTAGCCAATTTTTTTCGGATATTGGTCTGATTATCTCAAAATGTGGTATAGTTTGGATTGGTTATTTAAAATAGAAACATAAAAATAAAATCGGCATTTATTTTATGAATCCCAATTCGCCAAACTCAACTGCTGCGCCCGAATCCAAAAAGTCCGAAGCAAAAGCAGCGATGCAGATCAGAAACTTGTTAATTGTGTTAGCAGCGATCGCCCTTTCAGTATCCATCTTTTTCGGAGTGCGAACTCAAACG
>JAYUGZ010000461.1:0-10647 GCA_043767465.1 Cyanobacteriota bacterium | reverse complement strand
TTTCCGCCAGCATCTGCGGCAATTTGCCCGCACCAAAAACTTGTGATACAGGTACTAAAGCAGTCAATAGACAGGCAGATGTTGCCAAAAGTAATAATTTATTGTTCACTATTTTTGTCCTCAATGTCCAAACAGTCCAGTTTTTCGCCCAAGCGCGTTCACTATTTACAACGCTACTCCAAAATACAAAAATCACCACAGGCATTCAGGAAAAAATAAAATTTTAATATTCTTTACAAATGCGCTATAATATGCAATTCCCGATAAAATAGAGAAGGCGAGTAATTTAGGAGTCAAACGTGGAACTGCAAGAGTATTTACGCCAGCACGGATTAGAAACTTTGTGCGAAACTTATCATATCAAAGTTACCCGCCACCGCCAATATCCTGATCTAGTCTGTCTGAAATACTCCCAGATAGAATCCCCGCTGGGCGAAAAAATAGTCCAGCAGTGTCGGGGCATTATTTTAGATTCATCTCAAGATTGGCAGATTGTTTCTTATCCCTACGACAAATTTTTTAATTACGGGGAAGGCCACGCCGCAGCAATTGATTGGAGTCACGCCAAAGTTTACGAAAAACTAGACGGTTCGCTGACTGTACTGTATTTTTATAAAGGAGAATGGAGAGTGCAATCTAGCGGCACTCCCGATGCAGCGGGCGAAGTTAACGGTTTTGGATTCAGCTTTGCCGAACTTTTTTGGAAAGTTTGGCAAGAATTGGGCTATCAATTACCGGAAGCAACCGACGAGTGTTTTATCTTTGAGTTAATGACGCCTTATAATAGAATAGTTGTGCAGCAAAAAAACAATCAAATTGTTCTACACGGGGTTCGCAACACTCAAAAGCTGTTAGAAAGTGACCCCAGTATGTGGGCAAATAAATATGGCTGGGAGTTGGTAGCATCCTATCCTTTAACTAGCTGGAAAGAAGTTGTCGAAGCGGCTCAACATTTAGAGCCGATGGATTCGGAAGGGTATATTATCTGCGATGCTAACTTCAACCGAGTTAAGGTTAAGTCTCCGCAATATGTCGCGATTTCTCATCTCCGCGAAGGGTTTTCGACTCGCCGCATGATAGAAATTGTTTTGACTAATGAAGGAGAAGAGTTTTTAGCATATTTTCCTGAGTGGAGTGAGTTGTATCAAAAAGTTAAGGACAAATATCAATGTTTGGTTGCAGAAATTGAGGAGGTTTATCGACAGCATGAACATATCGAAGTGCAGAAAGATTTTGCTTTAGCTGTCAAACATTTGCCATATTCGGGGATTTTGTTTTCTTTGCGGACCCGCAGAGTTGCGGGTGTTAAAGAAGCTCTCCGCGATGTTACGATCCATAAAATAGAGGAGTTATTGGGCTTGGATTACATTCATTTGGGTTTGTAAAAGAAGTTCGGCAACGGATTTTGTAACGGATTTAACTGATGAATTATCGAGTGTGAGTAGTTATTTGTTATTTGTTATTTTTTATTTTTTATTAGTGATGCTCTACCAATAAACAATAACGACTAACCGATGGCTTATGCCCTATGCCCAATTACCAATTACCAATTACCATGAAAAGAGTTATTGTACTTGTCGGTTTACCTGCTTCTGGAAAATCTCAATTTGCTCGGCAATTGCTGTTGTCTGAACCTGCTAGATGGGTTCGTAGCAATAAAGATTTGTTGCGAGAAATGGCTCATGCTGCTCATTGGTCGCCGGCGAATGAAAAGTTTATTGTGCAGTTGAGAGATACGATTATTTTGATGGCTTTGGAAAGCGGCAAGCACGTGATTGTTGATGATACTAATTTCGGGCCTCACATCGATCATATCAAGGAGTTGGTTAAGGGTAAAGCCATTGTTGAAGTCAATGATTCTTTCCTGCAAGTTCCGCTGGAGGAGTGTATTAAACGGGATTTAAAAAGGCTGAATTCCGTGGGCAAAGATGTGATAATGAAGATGTACAATAAGTATGTGCGGGTTCCGGTTGCGCCGCCGGAATACAACCCGGATTTGCCGGATGCAATTATTGTGGATATGGACGGTACGCTAGCACTTCTCAACGGTAGAAATCCTTTTGATGCTTCAAAGTGCGATCGCGATTTACCGAATCAGCCTGTCTTAGATACCATCCACAAGTGGCAGTCTAGCGTTAATATTATTGTAGTATCGGGCAGAACCGATGACTGTCAACCTCAAACTGAACAATGGTTGCGGCAATACGAGGTCAATTATGCAGGCCTCTATCTGCGGAAAACTGGGGATATGAGGAAGGATGCGATTATGAAGGAGGAAATTTATCAGCAGCATATTGAAGGGCAATATAATGTTAAGTTTGTATTGGACGATCGCCAGCAAGTTGTTGATATGTGGCGATCGTTGGGATTGACTGTATTTCAAGTAGATGAAGGGGATTTTTAACGGAGGATGGATTCTGGCGATAAATCGCCCTGGCCGTGATGTTATAATGTAAGTAACAGTGAATCAAAAATTTACTATGATAGCTATTCCCCAACAACCCCCAAGAATGACCTTCGAGGAATATCTCGAATGGGAAGCGCAACAAGACATTCGCTACGAATATGTCAACGGCGAAGTTTTTGCGATGACTGGCGGTACAATTCCCCATAACGATCTTGCACTTAATTTTTACACGGCTGTGCGCCCTCATCTGCGTTCTAGAGGTTGTCGCGCGAACGTGTCAGATGTTAAATTGCAAGTCAGTCCTCGCAGCCGTTACTATTACCCGGATGTGATAGTCAGTTGCGATCCTGAAGACTTCAATGCGCGCAAGTTTATTCAACATCCCAAACTAATTGTGGAAGTTCTCTCGCCCGGTACAAGTAGTAAGGATCGGGATGAAAAATTCACGGCTTACCTAAAAATTCCGACTTTACAAGAGTATATCTTGATTGATTCTGAAAAAATCTCCGTTGAACGTTACTGTCGGGGAGAGGGTAAAATGTGGCTTTACTATTCTTATACCGCTGGAGAGATTGTAACTTTGTCAAGTATTGAATTTGAGTTGGCGATCGAACTGTTGTATGAAGGGGTTACATTTGAAACAGTAACAGAAACGGATAAGACGGCGGTTGAAACCGCGCCTACACAAACGATGTCCGCCTCCGCGGACTGAAGAATACAACCTATTTTAACCGCCCGGTTTTTGACAATTTTATCGCGTCCAAGCCAGCCATTTATTAAACAAATTTTTCACAAACGGAGTCAAACGAGTGCGATTGTACGCATCCCCGGCTTTGCGAATCGCATCAGCTTGCGTCGGATAGGGGTGAATTGTGCTAGCAATCTTTCCTAAACCAATATTGTTAACCATTGCCAAAGTAATCTCGCTGATCATATCCCCAGCGTGTCGCGCTACAATAGTTGCACCTAATATTTTGTCGCTGCCTTTCTTGACGTGAATTTTCACAAAACCCTCGTCTTCGCCGTCAAGAATTGCCCGATCGACTTGACTGAAAGGAATTAAAAATGTATCGATATTAATGTCTTTAGCTTTGGCTTCAGCTTCGCCCATTCCGACGTGCGCCACCTCCGGATCTGTATAGGTACACCAAGGTATCGTCAAGGCGCTGAGCTTTTTGCGCCCGAAAAACAGGGTATTTTGAATCACCATTCTGGCTGCAAAATCCGCAGCGTGGGTGAATTTGTGACTCATGCAAATGTCGCCGGCGGCATAAATTCGGGGATTAGTAGTTTGTAAGTTGTCGTTGACAAATACGCCTTTTTCTGTATTGTATTCCACGCCGACAGCTTCTAGGTTCAATCCTTCCACGTTTGGCGATCGCCCTACGCTCACAATAATCTCATCTACCGTTACCGACGCTTCCTTGCCATGCAATTGATAATAAATGACTTTGCCTGCATTTGTTTGATCAACGCGCTCTATTTTTGATTCTAGGATTAATTGAATATCTTCCCTAACAAAAGCCTGCTGCACAATTGTCGCAGCATCGACATCTTCCTTATCTAAAATCTGAGCATTTTTGTGCAGCAACACAACTTCAGAACCCAGTCGCCGAAAGGCTTGAGCCAATTCGCAGCCGATCGCCCCCGCGCCGATTACGGCCAAACGCTGAGGCTTTTCTGTGAGGTTAAATACAGTTTCATTTGTCAGATATCCAGCTTCCCGCAAACCTGGAATTTGCGGTTGCAAAGCTCTTGCACCTGTGGCAATTACTGCTTTTTTAAAGCGCAAAGTTTGACCTGCAACTTCTACGGTATTATTGCTAGTAAAACGACCGGAACCCAGGAAAACATCGACTCCTAATTTATGCTGGTAGCGCTCAACAGAATCAACATCGCTGATTCCCGATCTGATCCGGCGCAGCCGCTGCATCACACCAGCAAAATCGACTTCTGCATTGTTAGGAACGTTAATGCCGAATTTTTCGGCATTCGCAATATCGGCGACAGCGCGGGACGATCGAATTAAAGCTTTTGAGGGGACACAACCGACATTCAAACAGTCGCCGCCCATCAAATGTTTTTCAATCAAAGCAACTTTCGCGCCCAAACCTGCGGCGCCCGCAGCTACAATTAATCCGGCGGGCCCGGCGCCAATTACTACTAAATTGTAACTGCTAGCGGGCTGGGGGTTTACCCAATCGGGCGGATGCAAGTAGGAGACTAATTTTTGGTTGTATTCGTCCATCGGGGGGACTGTTATGCGATCGACTTTTGACTGCGACATTAGCCAATTCTCCTAATTAAACAGTTTCATCCAAAGCCTTGCGAGCAATACGAGTAATATAGATAGTGACAGCGACAGCCGCCGCAAAACTGATGAGATTAATCAACCATTTGATTGCTTCTGCTTGGGGATTTGTAGAGGATGTTGCTGAGCCAATTGTCGCAATATCTCCTACCAAAGAACCAGAATAAACGTACATCACAGTTCCCGGAATCATCCCGAAGGAACCTAACACGTAATCTTTTAAAGAAACTTGGGTAATTCCCAAAGCGTAATTTAATAAATTGAACGGAAATAAAGGGCAGAGACGAGTCAAAAAGACTATTTTTATTCCTTCTTTAGCAACGGCGCGATCGAGGGCTTTAAACTTCGGGTGAGCTTCCATATATTTTACCACGCGATCGCGCGACAGGTATCGCCCGATCAAAAAAGCAAACGTCGCCCCTAAGGTGGCGGCGATTAACACATATATCGAACCCCACCACAGCCCAAACAGCACCCCGCCTCCCAAGGTGAGCACGGAACCAGGTATAAATAGTACAGTAGCGAAGTTGTAGGTAGCGATAAAGGCGATCGGGCCCCATACGCCTAAATGCTCGATTTGGACTAAAACAGCTCTTAACAGTCCTTGAACGTAGGCGGATCTAGTTGCTACAATTAAGAGAGGGACTGCAAGTGCGATCGACAAAAACAACAATCTGCCTTTAAAAATCTCCCTCGTAAAATTTTGATTTGGTTCTTGTGCCATGATTCACCAGTAAATAGACACCAACATTATATAACAGTTTTCAAACAAGAGACGTATTTCCAAGTCAGCACCCAATTACTAATTACCATTATCCGCCAGACTCAATCAGCCATGACACCAAAAATGCAACTCCCAATCCCCGATTGTTTCGACGCCAAGAAAATCAGCGAAGTCTGGCGAGTCCCCTACGGAGAACGCGCCGCCGAAGCTACAAACTGGGCAAAGCAACACAGCATCCAGCCCGCAAGTAGCGACAAAAATCGGATTTGTTTGCTGATAATCGATGCTCAAAATACATTTTGTTTGCCAGAATTTGAACTGTTTGTCGGCGGGCGTTCCGGTAGCGGCGCTGTCGATGATAATCTGCGGCTGTGCGAATTCATCTACCGCAACTTAAACGCAATTACCACGATTGCGCCGACAATGGACACGCACACCGCTATGCAAATTTTTCATCCGATTTTTTGGATCAATGATGCAGGCGAACATCCCCTACCCGCCGCCACATTAATTACTCTGGAAGATGTTCAGCAAGGAATTTGGAAAGTCAACCCAGCCGTCGCCGATAGCATCGCGGGCGGCAATTATGCGGCAGTGCAAAAACACTGTCTTCACTACGTGCAGAAACTCAGCGACAACGGCAAATATCCCTTGACAATTTGGCCCTATCACTCGATGCTGGGCGGCATCGGACACGCCCTGGTTTCCGCCGTGGAAGAAGCGATATTTTTTCATAGTATGGCGCGCAATAGTCAAGCACTTTTTGAGATTAAAGGTGGGAATCCCTTAACTGAAAACTATTCGGTTTTGCAGCCGGAAGTTTTAGATGGATGTGATGGAAAGCCGATTGCGGAAAAGAATGCTAGTTTTATTGATAAGTTGTTAGAGTTTGATGCAGTAGTTATTGCTGGACAAGCTAAGAGTCATTGTGTTGCTTGGACGATTGATGATTTGTTAACTGAAATTTTGGCGCGGGATTCTATGTTGGCTAGGAAAGTTTATTTGTTGGAAGATTGCACTTCGCCGGTGGTTGTTCCTGGTGTTGTTGATTTTACAGAACCAGCAGATGCGGCTTTTCTGAGATTCGCGCAGGCGGGAATGAATGTGGTTAAATCTACTCAGCCAATTGATACTTGGCTAGATACTTCTAATTCGTAGGGTGCGCCGAAAAGTACCTCACACAAAATTCCTTGGGTGCGCAATGCACACCTTACACAAAATGCGTTGTTAGCTTCTTTGTGAGGTACAATAAAGATAAGTTAACAAGAGGCTTTAACTATGACTTCAGTATCCAATGAGCCATCGGCTATTATCCGTACAGAGCGTGGGTTGACGATCGCAGGTACGCGCATCACTCTTTACGACGTGATGGATTATGTAACCGCGCAATATCCGCCTAAATTTATTCGTTCTCTGTTTGATTTGACAGAAGAGCAAATTAATGCAGCTATCTCCTACATAGATACACATTGGGCCGAAGTTGACGCAGAATACCAAGTTGTCCTCAAGGAAACTGAGGAACTTCGACAATATTACCAAGAGGAAAATCGCGAACTTTTTGCTCGCATTGCCACTCTGCCGCCACCACCAGGGTTGGAAGCCGCCTGGGAAAAACTTCAAGCATCGAAGGCACGTCACCAAATCCACTCATGATTTTTTTAGCAAGTCAGACGGGAATCCCCACACTATATCGCTTCGATTAGTGTGGGATGAGAGGCGCGTGAATCGAGGATTCCACATTTTCATGTCCTCGCCAGCATAGCGGGCGAGCAATGAAGGTGTGGATGACGACATCAAAGCACAATAAGTTCTTTATTTGCCAACATCGTTACTTGACATAATTATTAAATTACTGCTTGACACAATATAGTTTTTTCTGGTATTTTTTATTCTCAGCAAATGCGTAAAGGTCGTAGCGCAATGAAAGTAACATATCAGTATCAGTTCTATCCCAACACCATTCAAAAGTTAAGCCTAAATCATTGGTTGAGAATTTGTCGCTATTGGTACAACAGGCAGCTAGGCGATCGATTTGATTGGTGGGAGAGTAACCGGACTGCTATAAATGCTTGCCCATTAGTTGCTAGCATCTCTACGCCCCGCGCGAAGCCTAACTACTATTCCCAAAAACAACAATTACCAGTCATCAAAAAAGACCTAGTAAAAGTCTTCCACAGTGGCGAGCTATTGGACTTCAAGCAGGTAGATTC
This sequence comes from Cyanobacteriota bacterium, assembly GCA_043767465.1. Lineage (GTDB taxonomy): Bacteria > Cyanobacteriota > Cyanobacteriia > Cyanobacteriales > Microcoleaceae > Microcoleus. The sequence goes on along the minus strand of JAYUGZ010000461.1, from coordinate 2,995 downwards.
AACTATTCTGCAAGATGTTTCTAAGCGAGTAGATAAAGCCTTTGAGCGGTTTATCGTAGGGGACAGTAAAGGCGGGCGATCGGGTAAGCCCCGATTCAAGACTGAAGCGGATTACCAGACGATGACTTTTTCTACGGCTAATAACGACTGGATTAAGCTGGTTCGCAAGAAGTGGTTTTATATCCGATTGCCGAAGTTGGGTGTCATAAAAGTTCTGATGCACCGCCCAATCCCCGATGGATTCACTATTAAGCAAATTAGTGTAACTAGAAAGGCTGACGGTTGGTTCATCCAGATAATGCTTGAAGACGCTTCAGTACCCCAGTTTATTCCTGATAAAGTTACCCCAAACTGGGATAACTCAATTGGGTTGGATGCGGTGCTACATGAAGATGTCTATTTAGCAACATCGTCAGGGGAAAAGCTACCTTCGTTGAAACCGCTTCGCAAAAACCAAGCTAAGTTAGACCAGATATCAAGGAAGCGGAACAAACGGAAGCGCGGTTCTAAAGCCCGACGGAAATTCGCCAAAAAAGAAGCGAGACAGCACCAAAAAATAGCGCGTTCTCGCCAAGATTTCCACTACAAAACAGCTCATAGACTTGTCAGGTCTGGAGCTAAATTCTTTTTTCATGAGGACTTAAACTTAAAAGGCTTAACAAAACGGAATAAAGTTAAGCTTTCTGGATGAGGGTACTTACCTCCCAAACGGTCAATCAGCTAAATCAGGACTAAATAAGTCTTGGCTGGATGCTGCGTTCGGTCAGTTTTTTAAGACGCTGGAATACATAGCCGAAAAAGCTGGATCAGTCGTCGTTCCGCAAAAACCTGCTTATACCTCAATGGTTCTGTGCTATCGGAATGAAATTGTTTTCACCGATTGCGGTATGCGAAGCTATTGGGATGAGCAACATTCTTTAATGGTCGATCGCGATGTTAACGCCGCGATTAATTTAAAGAGACTTGGGTTGGGCATTTTCCCAAGGATAAAACGCCGTAGCGGGAATCTTTCTATAGTAGGAACTATAGATGATAGTACCGCGAAGGAAATTTTGCACACCCTTCATCGGGCTGCAAAGATGCCCACGTCATAGCTGTACTCAGCTTGACGTGGGAGTATGTCACTAGATCATAACTTCAAAGGACACGCACGAATCCTTCTTGGCAGTATTGCCAGCCAAGGCTGGCTTGATTTTGTTCAAATTCGCTTTGTCATGTTTGAGGAGGTGGGATTATCAATTGATAGCAGTGATAGAGTCGTTTGGAGACTAGCTCAGGAAAATCAAATGATTTTACTCACAGCTAATCGAAGCATGAAAGATGAAGACTCATTGGAGCAAGTCATGCGTGAGGAAAACACTCCGAACTCATTACCAGTTGCGACAATTGGTAATGCCGATCGAGTGTTAAATGACTCAAGTTATCGAGAACAGTGCGTCGATCGTCTTGTTGAGATTGCGCTTTATACTGGCAACTATATGGGTGCAAGAAGGATTTTCATTCCTTGATCTATTTGCCGTTCAATCTCGGTACACCCTCCAAGAAAGGGCCGCTCAACATTAACTCAGTCATCCTATCTAATTTGCCGCTGACTTTCATTTTTTTATCTGTTTGAAAGCGCTCGATGTCTGCTGTTAAATTCCCAGAATTATATCCTAACTTAGTCAAATAATCAACAGCTTGCTTGTCACTTAACAAAATATCACTCGATCGAAAAATCGGCACGTATTCCTTCAGCCAAAACCGAGCTAAAGTTGCCCTGTCTAAATAAAAAATCTTCCCCAGCGCCGGATCGCCAATAATAGCTACACTGTCATTTATCGCTAGCAAAGCCACCGCGTGCGGCCGTTTGATAGCCCCAGTAGCCAGCGAAATTGACAGCACTCCGGGGCGATTGATTTGCTGCATTTGCTCCCAAGTCGGTCTCAATTCTATTGCGTTCACACCCAAAGCCCTCGCTGCTACAATCAATTGTGGCATCGAAGTGCCCAAGCGACTCGTACCCGCCAAACGCGCTACGCTTGATTCCGTCGCATCCATTCCCCAACGCCTCAACACGGTTGCTAATGCCGCGGGTGCGCAACTGCTGTCAGATGTTTGCCGAAATACACCATTTGGCCGCAAGTTATCGATTAAATCAGCGTAAATTGGCGCCATAAAATAGGATTCAGCGCTTGTAAATCCTCCCAAGCCCAACAAGCCAATTAAAATTACTGCGATTACTTGCGATCGCGCCGTCAACCAACTTATACTAAAACCTATTCCGCAGACTCCCATCAGCATCACCCTGAGCAAAGTCCAAGTTACTTGCATTCCGTGCACGCGCCACTCCAGGGGCAAAACAGGCATTTGAGGCAGATTTAACGCCAGCAGCAGCAAGCCAAAGTAAAAACCCAAAAACAGCAGGGCGATCGAGTTTCGGCCCTTAAACAGATCGTTAGCCGTCACTCCCGATCGCACTAACACCTTTCCTGTGCGCATTCCCCAGACAAACAGCACCGAACCCACCAGCAGCGTTACCACTATTTCCATGAGATCAAAATTTTGTTGCTTAACCTAGGTTGTAACACGCACGCACTCGCGATCGCCCGTGGAGGAATCGCAGAGTCGGAAAATCTTACAGCAGGAAACTGCTAAATAAACAAGACAAGGAAGACATATAGCAGTGGACAGATAGCAGTGGACAGTTGACAGTTACAGATTACGGAAATCAAACTGTTTATGCTAAAGGTTTCAGGACTCTATACAACCTAAAACTTGCCATATGTCAAGAAGTTGAGTAACTTTTTTTACCTGTTCGGAAAACTCCCAAAAAAGATTTAGCACCGAAAAGAATTTCCCAAACTAATTGGCAAAGACAGACACATCTGTTGTAAGATAGATGGAAGTCACAACGCCTTCAAACAATTAATCAACCCTCTTGTCGCTCAATATATTCACGCTCCAACGAGCGAGGAGTTGTATTGAGCGCGCTGATTCAAGATCGATAAAAGAA
>JAYUGZ010000460.1:0-1656 GCA_043767465.1 Cyanobacteriota bacterium | reverse complement strand
ACCGTATTCTCCTAAAAATTAGTAAAGTGTTAATTGATTTTTTTTTGCCTTGCCTAAATCCTAAGATATTGCAGTCGGTTTCAACCGACTTTCTTCTATGAGCCAGGCACTTAAGTCCCTGGCGGGAGGTTAGGAAAAGCGCAAGATATCAAACTTTAAGACTGAAAGAAAGATTGAGGGCGGTTGGCTCGAATTTCAAAACTATTCAAATAACCCACCGGATCGCTGGGATCAAATGCTTTTTTGTCAATGAAAACTTCCGCAGGTTCAACTTTATAATCTTCTGTGGGACAATCGATCGCCATTTCGGCAACAATCTTGCGATATAGGTCGGTTCTCCAACCTTGTTTAGCTAATTCATCGGCATTTTTAGGTATCTCCTTAATCTGTCCCCAGCGGGCGGCTTGAGTCATCAACCAAATACTGTGAGACTGCCATAGAAATGTTGAATGATTTCCCGGTATTTGGGGCAAATTCTTAGGAATGTCATAGAAAATAGTTGTATCTTCCGATATTATAGTGCGGTCTTTTTCGTCAAACCCACCATAATTATATTCCCCAACTATTCCCGGCCGCGTAAATTTGTCGATCGCGCCTTTTTTCGGTTTTGCCCCCGTAAACGACCGTTCAGTCAGCAGTGCGGCGATTTCGCTGCGATTTTCCGGCTTGCTGCAAAACTGACAAGCTTCCACCATTGCCTTCACCAGTGAGTAATAAGTCTTCGGGTTTTCGTCAATGAATGATTGCATTACTGCCAAAACGCGATCGGGATGTCCCAGCCAAACTTCCTTGCCTTGCGCGAAGGTAAATCCCACTCCCAAATTACCTGTAATTGCGCGGGTATTCCAAGGTTCAGCTACCATGTAAGCCTGCATTTCTCCCATTCTCATGTTGGTAACCATCTGCGGCGGCGGCACAATAATTACCCGAAATTCTTTGAGGGGATCTACACCGGCAGCAGCCGATATATAGCGGACAAAATATTCGTAAATCGCCGAACTCAAGACAACAGCCCAAACTTTTTTTTCCGGCGGCTGATTGTCAAAAAAACCTCGAAATTGTTTGCCAAATTCTTCAAGATTGCCGTTGTATTCGTGCCACGGACGCAAACCGAAATCCCACATCGCTTTGTTCATCGTCATGGCGTTGCCGTGGCGGTGAATTGTCATGGCAGCGCACAGGGGTGCATGACGCGCTCCTTCTGCACCAATTCGGGCGTTTGTGACTGCGCCGGATACGACTGGGGATGCATCGAGGCGACCGAAGATGATGCCGTCGCGGGAGGTTCCCCAGCTTGCTTCGCGGTTGAGTTTGACGTTTAAGCCGTATTTGCGGAAAAATCCTTTTTTCCAGGCGATCGCAAATGGTGCACAATCGTTAACGGGTACGTATCCTATTGTTAAATTTGGTTTCTCTAAGGTTGCCGAATCTACGATCGGCTTTACCGCTTCGGCTTCTTCAGTCAGTCCTTTTGCCGATCGATCCGCGCTAATTCCACAACCAGATAAAGCCATTCCCGCCGCCGCCGCCCCCATTCCTTGCAAAAACTCTCGGCGGTTCCATTCATTTGAAAATTTATCGTTCATATTTAATTTTAAATCCCTAATCATTAACTATCCGCTGTCTTTTTTCCGAGTCCAAGGCTTACGCATTGAG
>JAYUGZ010000459.1:0-1657 GCA_043767465.1 Cyanobacteriota bacterium | reverse complement strand
TTGAGGCTGTGGGCGATCGCACTTTAGCAATTCGGTCGATCGCCAGCGAGAGTGCAAATTCCAAGGTTTCGGCGATTGGTCAATCGGCGATCGATCCGACTTGGACTCGCGAAGTTGTGATGGTGACAACTCACGATCGAATGCAAATTCCGCCGATCGCCCATTTCTGCCAATTAGTACGCGAATTTGTACCACCGCAATTTGATGCAGTCAAGCTAGAAAAATCAGGGAGTTAATTCGCCAGTTATCATGTTTTTTAGTTAACTGTTGTCTGTTGACTGTTGACTGTTCTCTGTTAACTGTTCTCTTTCTAATAACAAATAACAAATAACAAATAACAAATAACAAATAACAAATAACAAATAACAAATAACAAATAACAAATTTCCCATTCCCCAATTCCCAATCCCCAATTCCCAATCCCCAATTCCCAAAATTATGAGTAACGCATTTAGAGAATTGCTGCGAAAAATTGGCAGCGGAGTACACACAGGAGAAAACTTAACTCGATCGCAATCAGCAGCAGCCACGCGGATGATGCTACTGGGAGAAGCAACACCGGCTCAAATCGGAGCTTTTATGATTTCCCACCGCATCAAACGGCCAACGGGCGAAGAATTAGCCGGAATGCTCGATGCTTATGAAGAATTAGGGCCGATGCTTGCTCCTCCAAACCGAGAAAAAGGGTTTGCAGTCTCTAGCGTTGCCGTGTTTGGAGTTGCTTACGACGGGCGATCGCGCACAGCTCCAATTAGCCCAATAACCGCCCTAATTTTAGCCGCTAGGGGCGTTCCAGCCGTCTTGCACGGGGGCGATATCATGCCAACAAAGGAAGGCATTCCCCTGATAGAAATTTGGCGCGGTTTGGGAGTTGACTGGAGAAAACTCAGTTTAGAAAAAGTCCAGCAAGTTTTTGACAGTACGGGTTTGGGCTTTGTTTACCTTCCCAAGCATTTTCCCCAAGCCGCCTCTTTAGTCCCCTACCGCCGCGAAATCGGCAAACGGCCGCCTTTTGCGACAATGGAGTTAATGTGGTGTCCCTGTGCCGGCGACGTTAACGTCATCTCCGGCTACGTCCACCCGCCGACAGAAGGTATGTTTCAAAAAGCCTTTGAGTTGCGGGGAGTCAAAAATTATACCACAGTCAAAGGATTGGAGGGAAGCTGCGACTTGCCGCGCGATCGTACTGCAATTATCGGCGTTGCTAAACCGGGCGCCGAGTTCGAGCGAGTGCTTTTGGCCCACGGAGATTACGGTTTTAGCAACACAAATCCAGCCTTTGAATCAACCTCTGAGTTATTAAAACAAATGCAGGAAGTTTTGCTGGGAAAACCGTCAGAATTGATGCAGTCAGCTATCTGGAACGGCGGATTTTATCTGTGGCGCAGCGGAATTTGTTTGGATATGAACTCGGGTTTGATTGAGGCGGAAACTTTATTAAGTAGCGGTCAAGTTGTAGAAAAACTTGAGAAGGTTAGCAAAGCCGTTAGTGTTTTGAGTTGAGCGCGATTAATCAGTTTGTTTGGTGCGCACTGCGCACCAAACATTGAGCAAGTTTTGTACGCAATCCGCACCAAATATTGAGAAATTTTTCTTCCTTCTTCCCTCTTCCTTCTTCCTTCTTCCTTCTTCCCAATGACTAATCATAAAATTGCAG
>JAYUGZ010000458.1:0-4282 GCA_043767465.1 Cyanobacteriota bacterium | reverse complement strand
GGGGTATCTTTCTTAAGTGAACGGTATTGATTTATAACGCGGGACGACTCACCCCAAAACTCACTGTTATTCAAAAAATGTCGCATCAAAAACTCAGCGTTTCAGTCAAAGGCGAAGGATTTCCGATTCTCTGCTTGCACGGCCATCCCGGTTCCGGCGATTGTATGTCCGTCTTTACAGAACACCTATCACAGCGGTTTCGGACGATCGCCCCAGACTTACGCGGCTACGGCAACAGCCGCACCTCAAATTCCTTTGAAATGACCGACCACTTGCTTGATTTAGAAGCACTTTTAGACCGATTGGGAGTCGATCGCACTTTAGTCATCGGATGGTCTTTGGGAGGGATTTTAGCCCTGGAATTAGCCATGAAATATCCCCAGCGAGTGTCAGGTTTGATTGTCCTGGCATCCGCCGCCAAACCGCGAGGGAGTCACCCGCCCATCTCTTGGCAAGATAACCTTTACACCGGTTTAGCCGGAATTATCAACTGGGCAATACCCGGTTGGCAGTGGAATATCGATACTTTTGGCAGGCGATCGCTCTTTCGTTACTTGATACAGCAGCATACAGCGACCCCTTACCGCTACTTAGCACAGGCAGGTACTCCCGCCTACCTCCAGACTTCCAGCGCAGCTACACAGGCGTTAAATACCGCTCTCAGGGCCGGATACGATCGACTGCTGCACCTCGGCGACATTAAATGTCCCTGCTTGGTATTGGCTGGAGAGGGCGATCGGCACATCACCTCAGAATCCAGTTTAGAAACAGCCCGCCACCTCCAGGATTGTCAGTGGCAGTGCTATCCCAATACAGCTCACTTGTTTCCTTGGGAAATTCCCGATCGCGTCATCGCAGATATCGATCGCTGGATTGAGAATTTCCCCCAAGCCGTTAGCAATTGAGAGAGCCGCATTGTGAGGAACCAAACATTTTAGATCAAAGTTCAATCTCCAGATTTATGATCTGTGAAGTAAATCTAAAATCTAAAATCTAAAATCGACTGTCCGCTCTAAACAGGCAACAGCCCTCCATCACCAAACTTTCCCAAATCATCTGCAACAGTCAAAGCAATAGGTTTGCAGCGCTGAATCGAAACACTAAGACCTTCTGCACCTTCATTTTCTAGGTCTTCTACATATCCTGCTTTTGCACCTTCCGCCTCTTGAGAAGTCAAGAAGGGGCCAAAATAGTAAATGCACCGCGGCGCTGAAGTTTTAACTTCAACCCACCAAGCCAATCCGAAAAAGTTGAGCAAGCTAATCAAAAGTTCTTTCATGTGATTTTGCAATGTATTTTACGGTTTTTTCCAGAGTGCTGCGGGCAAGGCCTAGGCCTTCATTATTTACACTTTGTTATACTGTGTTGCATTCTTTTTTTCAATCACCAAAGATGGGAAGCTTGGGGGGCGAGAAAGCCCCCGGCTTTAGGATGTGGGCTAATGCCCCGCAAGAAACGGGTACAACCCCCCGACTTGAGTCGTGGATGATTCCCAAATTTTAGAGCAAAGTTCGAGCTCCCAGATGAATCTGTGGAGTCAATCTAAAATCTAAAATCTAAAATCTAAAATCGACTGACCGTTACGATCCGTGTACGTGAAATTTTTTGGGCCCGCGCTGGCGGTAAATTTCATATAAAGCCATTCCCGTTGCTACCGAAACATTCAGGCTAGGAGTCTTTCCCCTTAAAGGAATTGAAACTAATCCATCGCATCCGCGCTGTATCAAAAGGCTCAAACCGTCAGCTTCACCGCCCACAACTAAAACAGTGGGCCCAGAGAACTTGATTGTCTCTACCGAGTCACCGACGCCCGCAGCAGCGCCGTAAATCCAGAAGCCAGCTTCTTTCAATTGTTCCAGCGCCCGGTTAAGATTGACCACCCTGGCTACTGGCAGATTTTCCAATGCCCCTGCTGCCACTTTTCTGACTGCTGAGGTAATCCCAACTGACCGCCGCTGGGGAATCACCATGCCCTGAGATCCCAAGGCTTCTGCGGTGCGAATAATCGCCCCTAGATTGTGAGGATCGTTGAGTCCTTCTGCTACCACAATTACGGGATCTGCACAATCCGCCTTAGCCTGTGCGATCAGTTCGCTCAAATCCAGGTATTCGTGGGCTGATACTTGGGCTGCTACGCCTTGGTGGTTTGCCTTGCGGGTGATGTAGTCTAGGCGCAAATCGTCAACTTCGTCGATGATGCTGCCGTTGGCCTTGGCTTCGGTGAGCAAGCTGTGAAAGCGGGGATCGTAGCGCAGGTGCGGCACAACCCAAATTCGGTTCAGAACTTGGTCGCTTTCTAAAGCTGCTTGCACAGCGTGGCGGCCGTAAATCATGTCGTCTGTGTCTGAGTCTGGTTGTACGACTGTATTTGAGGCAGTGTCAACAGGGCGAGTGTCTCTGTCTTTGTCTCTGTCTCTGAAATGATTGCCCCGGAATTCCGGCGGGCTGCTGCTTTTGTCTCTGTCTTTGTAAAAATTGCCCCGGGATTCCTGCGGGCTGCTGTTTCTGTCTCGGAAATTGTTGCGGGCTGGCTGCGGGCTGCCGTCTTGAGTTCTGTCTCGGAAATTGTTGCGGGCTGGCTGCGGGCTGCCGTCTTGAGTTCTGTCTCGGAAATTGTTGCGGGCTGGCTGCGGGCTGCGGTCTTGAGCTCGGAAATTGTTGCGGGCTGGCTGCGGGCTGCTGTATCCGTCTCCGTCTTGAGCTCGGAAATTGTTGCGCACTGGCTGCGGGCTGCTGTCTCTGTCTTGAGCTCGGAAATTGTTGCGGACTGGCTGCGGGCTGCGGTCTTGAGCTCGGAAATTGTTGCGGGTTGGCTGCGGGCTGCTGTCTGCGTCTCTGTCTTTGAAATGTCTGCGTATGGACGGTTGGCTGTCGGCACCGACATTCCGTTTGTAAATTGCTCGCACGGGCATTTCTCGCGATTGGGGGGAGAAGTTCGATCGCCTTTGAGGCGCGTCTCCTGAGCGAGTATCGGGACGGGGCTTGCGTTCAAACCGGGGAGAGGATGGTTGCGAGTCCTGACGGCGGCCTTCGCTTCTGAATGGCTTGCTGTCGGAATTGGGGCGCGAGGAGTTTGGTTTGGTAAATTTTCTCATTGGTTTCTTTGTCGCAGTGAAAATGATTTTAGATTTGAGATTGATTGATCTTGGGGATTTGAGGTTGTTGATTCTTGATTGACTGAGCAATCTTGGGGCTTTAAGATTTTCGAGAAAGCAGGTTCGGGAGCAAGGATTTTGCGGTGCTAAACTTGCTAATTATTGACTGATAAATCCTGTTTGACGGGAGCGAGCTTTTTGCTGTTTTAGGTTGGTCGCCGTGCAATAATTGTTAATTAATCCCTCGCCATTCCCAACTCTTAACTGCTAAATTATTTCAGTCTCTAGTTCTAAAAGTGCCATAATTTCGGTCAATCTTTCGGGATCGGTGAGGTACAAATATCCGACCAAAGTTTCTAAGCTGCTGGCTTGTTGATATATTTCTGGATCGGCTCGCTTGGAACGGCCCGATACGGCATTGCGGCCGCGCTTGACAATTGCTAGTTCTGTACTGCTCAAGTAAGGAGAGATCGATCGCAAGTGACGCGCTTGAGTTTCGGCTCGTACTTGCCCCACCACCAATTCGTGATAAGCTTGCAATCTTCTTGGTGGCATTAAGTACGAACTCCGAATGTAGAGTTCGTATACTGCATCTCCCAAATATGCCCACGCTGCGGGCGAAATCCTTTCTATTTCTGCTGCTGTCGCCCTCGCAGGATGCTGTCGATTTAAACTGATATCAGTCAGACTCAGTTTGAGTCCGTCATCGGCTAGAGGCAACATACTTTTTTAAATAAAACTTCCGCACAGCTTGGTTTTTCTACAACTTACTTATTTCGTCTTTCGTCTCTTCAGCAATTATCGCGACTGCACGGCTTTGTTAAGGCGATCGCTTACACCTGCTAGTTCCCTTTCTTATACCATTTTTTCGCGTGTTTGCCACATATATTTTCATCCCCCTCCACAGAAAGGAGTTCAAAGCAGCGGGGAAATCGTGGCTGGCGCTTTGAGCAGCTTCTGGGAAAATCGGTATTGTTTTACCAGCACAACCATAAAAATTCGCTATCCAGCGTTGAGAACCGGATAGCTAATTAAATCCACTTTGGCGTCAAGCATCCTTGACGTTTTTTACCGCCTCATCAACCGAAGGCTGCAAAGATAAAAATTTCTCTAAGCGAACCAGTTTAACAGTCTGAGTTACGCGGGGATTTGAGACAATTTGCAATGTCCCTTCCAAGGTTTGGGCT
>JAYUGZ010000457.1:0-1662 GCA_043767465.1 Cyanobacteriota bacterium | reverse complement strand
TTTGTTGACAAACTTGTACAAATTTCTCTAAAAGAACAAAAGGAGTAAGTCTAATGTTTGGTTTTATCAAAAATTTCTTCGGCGGTATTTTCGGCTTTTTCGCCGGACTGTTGGGCTTTAAAAAGTCTGAATATTTCCTAGATTTGGGGGAATCTTCCGCGAAAGAACCCGCTAAAGTTGCACCTGCGAAGGTCGAGGCTGCTAAAGTTGCACCTGCGAAGCCTGAGCCTGTTGCAGCCCCACCAGCAAAAGTTGAGCCTGTTAAGTCTGAGAAGTCAGAACCGGCTAAGAAGGCTAAGGTAGAGAAAAAGTCTAAGAAAGAAAAAGAGCCAGTCACTAGCGTTGCTGCTAATACTTCGGAACCGGCTAAGGTACCTGCTGCAACTAACGGGAAAGTGCCGAGTCAAGCTGAACCGAATCGGACTTTTGCTCCTAATAATTTAATGCCGATACCAACAGCAACTCGTCGCAGCCCTGGCCCCAGCATGAACAATTTCCGGGAAATGGCCCGTCAGGTGAAAACTAAGTAGAAAATTAAGAATTTGTAATAGGACATTGGGCATTGAATAGTTCCCAATGCTGGGGTTAAAAATTAAGAAATGGGATTCATCATTTTTAATTTTTAACTTTTTTCTTTGTTCTATTACCTTTTTTACAAAGTTTTGCTACAACATAAGTGTTGGGTGGGTTTAGTCCAGTATTGTCTAAGGTGCGTCGCCACTAGAAAAGTCGATCTTTTCTGAGGATTTTTTATAGCGACGCACCCTAGGAATCCTTCTTCCTTCTTCCTTCTTCTTCTTCTTCTTCCTTCTTCTTCTTCCTTCTTCCTTCTTGTTATTCCCTATTTCCTTGGTTTCTCAGAAAGGCTAATCCGCTGTATAGCTGGAACGCTGGGTCCCAAGGAGTTTCGGATTTGCGCTCTACCTCTACATGAGATTCGATTTTGCTCAACATATGCGTGTAATCGAGAACTGTCTCGGCAAACAAAGTGAATTCCGACCAAACTGTAACGTCAAGCTGTTGGTCAAATATTTCCAGTAAGTGATTCCAGTTAATTCTGGTGGTACTTTGAGGGATTTGTGGGGATTTTTTGACTCGGGAAGTTTTGTTTTTTGCGGAGGGTGAAGCTGGGCTAGTTGCTGAGATTTGGGTGAAGTCAACGCCTTGTTGAAATTCGTAACTTTGGTCGCAAATACGCAGAATGCAGTTGCGGCTGGGAATGTGCAAGTCGCAGATTTGAGCGTAATCTTGGGTGATTTCTTTGTGGCGAAATTGCTCGGTTCTGCGGTTGGGCGAGTAGTCCATGATTTCGATGAATATTGGCAACAAGCCTTCTATTCTTTGGCTGACTTCTGACCAGTTAAATTCTATGGAACCGAGTCTATTTAGGTGATCTTTGCAGATAACGGCTGGGGAAGAAAGAGACTGGAAGTGTTGCACTCGGAAGATTTGGATTTTTTGAATGTCGGCTAGGGTTGCCCAAAATACGGGAATGTTGGCGTTGAGAAGTTCTTGACCGTAAATCCGCAGTTCGGCGATGGGGCCGGTTTTGTAAAGTCTCCAGCCGCGGCTTTGGATTTGCATCCGGGTTGTGTAGGCGTCGATGTTGAAGATTCTGCTAATATTTTGTACGGCTGCGGGTTTGCCTTCGGGACTCACGGG
>JAYUGZ010000456.1:0-1663 GCA_043767465.1 Cyanobacteriota bacterium | reverse complement strand
CCTTTGTCCCTACCCAAAATAACCTTGTAGGGACAAAGGCCAAGCCGTCTCCTCATTTTGGCTAATAATTCCGATGCAGCCCGATTTGATATCATGCCGATCTCAATATTTATGCCACCCTCGCGGAAATTGCGGATTTTCCACTCCTCGAAAAGCAGTTTTTTCAGTAATTATACTGATTGATAAATACAATTATGTCTTAAGTTGTGACGAATTGATGAACACTGATTAATATCAATTTCGGTTGCACTGTCAGTGATTGTTTACTACTTGAACAATACTGATTTAACCGGAAACTATATGATTTGGAAAACGATCGGTCATTTTTCCGGATCGAAGTTATTGAGGATGAAAGTTAAGTATATCGATTAAGTAGGTGCAAGCAATTACAACATTTAACCAGGGGCGATCTATCCTTAAGATGCTGATTGGGCAAGCATTTTTACTTAATTTATTTGCACTTATTTATGACGAAATTTTTCTAGCAGTGACCGATCGCCCTGAAAGAAAGCCCAACCTTTGGTTTTCAGTTACTTCTAATCCTTAATTACTCATCATCACGAGAGAAACTATGGCTACTTCCTTCAATGGTTCTTTGGGTCAAACGACTAATTTCAGCAGCATTAATGACCTGATCGCAAAATGGGCTACTGCTTCCCAAAATAAAGGCATTAAACTGTCTGGGCTAGCTTTTGATGGCGCGGAAACTGACTATCTTAATCCTACTGCGATCGGCAACCTGACTTTGGCAACGAACGAAAACCCTAAAAGCTGGTTAAGTTACGGCAGTGCTGCTGGTATTGGTGTCGCATCTGCTTATGATGGTTGGTTCACCGACGTGAATAAGATTCGGGCGGAAATCAACTATAATCCGAACACCAATCAATCTCAGGCGCTGAAGGTGAAATGGGCAGATAACCAAGACGTGACTAGCGCTACGATCGACCTAAGTGCATTGAGTTCCAAAAAAGCTCCGGGAGTAGGCGATCAAGGTAATGAAGTTGGTCTCTTGCAAATCTTCAATAATGGAGTTTTAGTACCGACTAGCAATTTTACCTTCACTCGTCTCAATCCTGCGGTCATACCAAAACCTCTGTCTGTATCTGCGGATGGAGTGACTTTTACAGGCGATCGCAACGATGGTACTTTCCAATTCAAGGTAGAAGCAAAGCCTCTGACCGGCGCTGCTTTTGACGAACTACGGTTCTCTGCCAAAGCCTATGATAGCCCCAGTGCTGCCTATCTTGCCACCCCTTTCAAAGACGATAGTTCCGACTACCTAGTGCGGAACATTCAATATCAAGGTATGGATGTGACGCCAACTCCCACGCCGACACCAACTCCAACACCTGCAAGTGTCTTCCAATTCGAGCAAGGAAGTTACACAGTGAATGAAGGCGGCGTGGCGACGATTAACGTTACTCGCACAGGTGGTACAGCGGCTGCATCGATTAACTACGCTACTGTTAACGGTTCCGCCAGGGCTGGTGGGACAGCACCCGATTACACTGTGGCGGCGGGGGCGTTGAATTTTGCTGCGGGGCAAACTAGCGCTAGTTTCACAGTGACTTCTTTGAACGATTTGCTTTTTGAATCGCCGGAAACTGTGAATTTGGTGCTTAGCGGTGGCAATATCGGCAGTAATCCGTCTATTTTGACAATT
>JAYUGZ010000455.1:0-28259 GCA_043767465.1 Cyanobacteriota bacterium | reverse complement strand
CCGTAACTTCTCGATAGAGCGAAATCGGTACCGATGGAGAGTAAGTATTTGAGTTCTCAGGGGATGTATTGTCAGATAAGGTAGTATTTTGCATAATGGTAGATGGCGAGGGTGAACTTTTTTAAGTTTAGCCTGAGAGTATTTGCAATTAGATCGATCGCAACATAATTCGTCAAGATATTTGTTAAAAATATTAATAGTGAGTTTAGTTAAATGTTAGAAGTTTTCAGTCGATCGCTATGAACAACCACCCAACCGAACAAGATGTGTCGCCAAAGTCAAGTACCGAGGCAATGAAATATGGCGAACGCGAGATTTTGGACGGGGAGTTAATTACTTTCCCGAATCCGCGAGTCGGGCGGCGTTACACGATTAACATTACTTTGCCGGAATTTACTTGCAAGTGTCCGTTTTCGGGCTATCCCGATTTTGCCACGATTCACGTTACTTACGTGCCCGACGAGCGAGTGGTGGAGTTAAAGGCGATGAAGCTGTACATTAACAGTTATCGCGATCGCTACATTTCTCACGAAGAATCGATCAATCAAATTTTAGACGATTTTGTCGCAGCTTGCGCGCCACTGGAAGTGACGATTAAGGGCGATTTTTTGCCACGGGGGAACGTGCACACTGTGGTTGAGGTGCGGCACGAGAAGTAGCAGGTATAGCCTCTTGATATGCGTTCTCAAGGCTGTTAGATAGCCGACTTCTTTAAGAAGTCGGCTATCTGAGTATTATGTTTTTTATGTGGGCTGACTTAACCAGATAAATAGTTAAAGAAGACTAAAGACAATCCGCTGCTGGTTGGAGGCGGTATTGTTCGCGGACGCTCAATAACTTAGTCTTTGAACCATTTGGTTCTAATGCTTCCGTCAGCCAAAGCTCTTGTTGATGCTTGAGGTTTATAGCCCGCCGGATTTCTTTCACCTCATCACGAGAAATACCTAGCTTATCTGCCATCTGGTTATGAAGATTCAATTCTGACCGATCAATTTTGCCATCAGCAACAGCAATCTCCCAAGCTGTACATAATATTAGGCGATGCTTTAGTCGCTCTTTCTTGCTTTGACTACAACTTTTTTCCCGATGTTCCTCATCAAAAAGAATACTCGTTTTCATAATTTCATCAAAATCCTGCCGTTGTTCTATGGCTTTCCGAACCAAATCTCGCTCTTCCTTTCTCATGCCGGAGGTAGTCATCAATCTATCTATACTATCTTTCTCCTTGTCATCTAATTTACCATCAATCCAAGCTATTGGTAAAGCAGCCATAATTATCTCAGATAAAAACTTGCTCATCTTGGCAGCTTCTTCTTGATTTTTCCAGCCCTTCAGACCGCTGTAAATCCCGACAGTTGCTAATACTCCCAGTCCAACAGGAGCAGCAAATGTTAGTAATGAGTAGTATCCTGCACTGACAACAATACCCGTTGAACTCCCCACCAAGCCCCCAATCAAAGGAATGCTGTGGATAGTTGTCCAAATACTAGCCGGCGCAAATACTGAGGTCGCAACTGCTGAAGCGCCAACACCAGCCAAAGCCCCTACAGTTGCACCCGTCCCTACTGCAAAAGCATCTTTTGTCCAATCTTCGCCGTTATTTTGCTTTAATAAGTCTGCACTTATAGATTGATACTCCGCAACTGAATTTTTACTAACATATAAATTCAATCCTTCTAATTCATGGTCAATAAAGCTTTGATAAGATTTATCACTAAAGTTGATGCCACGCTTACAGCCATCTTCATAAATCTTCTGGCTTGCCTCGTTAATAGTCGATTTAACTTTCTGCCACGATTTGCCAAAAATATCTTTTAAATCTTTAATATCGGTTTCTATGTCATTTAATCCAGCAAAGCCTTCTGCTCTAAGTCGTTCTAAATAAAAGCCTTTATTCATGGCAAAAATCATATCTAGAAGTGCCAGTGCAACTACAAGAGCAACAGCACCAGCTATTGGACTGGTAACAGCACCGATTAGGGGTACACCCGTCCAAGGTATCAGGGAATAAGCCATGAAAGTCAGAATACTACCAATTACCAGCAGTCCACCAGTAATAATTTTTCGCTCTTTGGCAGATGAGTCAATATCTGAATACAAAATTTTGAGGAGGCGAATATATGAGGGGATTTTGGGGATGCGAGTCAGGGCGAAGTTGATAATAGTAGCCAGTACAGGAATCAAAAGAGCGAAAAGCACACTTAGTGCAGGTAAAACTGTTTGAATCACAAAAGGAACAATAATTGGCATAAAAAAATACTAGGATAAGTTTATCTATACTTATTAACTGTAGCAAATCTTGAATAACTATTCTTGTATAACAGATTACTTTTTTGGGATTAATAATAGTAGGTAGGGTGCGTCAGGTTTGAGATTCTCAATCAGCACCGAAAGCCTGATTCTGACGCACCGTTTTTTGCAAGGGTGCGTCAGTGAGATTGTTGGTTTGGATCGAAAATAACGCGCTTTTGACGCACCCTACTTAATTACTTCGGATAGAGATTCTAATGACATAAATTTTTTGACATCTAATATTTCAATCAAAACCAGTTCTCCGCTGCTAGAATAGTGGAGAATCATGTTTCCTTCATCTTCGGCATAGGCGATCGGATTATCAGAAATTTCGATCAGCATCGCATCTACATCAGGGCTATATCTAATCTTTTTCATATCTTGACCTCTTACCAGGATAAGCAGTAATTACTAAAATTTTATCATCATATTCTTGGTAAACGACTCTGAGGACAAGTCCATTCAATCTCTTTTGACAAATAAACTTTCCTTCACCACTTGCTTCTAACTTAGTAGGGGTTCTAATAGTTTCCGAAATAAAATCTGTTGATATTGTAACCCCGCGACTTTCTAGAATCTCTATTTTTAGTAATGCGTGTTGACTAAATTCAATCCTTTTTGTCACATTTATTTCCTGTTCAACTATCCGTTCTATCCTGGTGTAAGGTGCGCATTGCGCACCCTACAATTAGTTTTAACTGGCTAAAGAAGTCTCGGCGATCGTACTTTTTGACTCTACTGTTTTCGATTCTGCCAACTTGTCCAAAATCTCTACGACTTCTCTTTCAAAAGTCACCTGAGCGCGATTAGTGCGCCCGCCGACGTATAGCCTGCCATTTTTTTCCAAAGCCCAAATCTGCGAGTGAGAAAGATAGCTCATCATCACGCTGAGCATTAGCAACCCGAAGCCCGTATAAACGAGCGGAATTCCTGGATCGGCTTTAATTTGCAAGCCCGTGCTGCCAACAACTTCGTCAATTGATAACATCACTCCGTTAACTTCCACCGCCGTACCTGCGCGAACTGTAGTTAACAATTTGCCATCCGTACCGTAGACTAACATTGTGCCTTGCAAGTCCTTTGCTAGCAGAGAAACTCCTGCACTTAAATCGGGTTTTGTCGGAATCCAAGCACCCCAAATTCTGCCTTTACCTTGGGTGTCTAACAGAGCCATTGGCAATTGCAAAACCGGGCTTTTGTTGAGGCGAACTCGCACGGCTGCTAGAGCCCAATCTGCTTGATAAAAGGTGACTCCGCGGTATCTCAGAGGCTCGTTAACGTGAATGGTTTTACGATCGACCTCTTGGCCTGTTTTGTCCAAAACCGACAAATCAGAGTAAAATTGGTCGATCGCACCACTCGGACTATAATCGATCCAGAACCGATTCACACGCATCGACCAATCCTTCGGTATTTGCGGCCCCGCCCAAGGCCCCGCATCCATGATATTTTGCACCTTAAAAGTTTCGCCGCTGGGAACCATTTCTTGACCCGTAAATCCAGTCATCGAGCCCCACATCGACCCAGCTAAAATAATCAGCATACTGGCGTGAACAATAATCGGGCCAATTTTGCCAATTATGCCTTTACGAGCATAAACTTTCTCGCCTTCTCGGAAGATGCGGTAGTTTTTTTGCTGCAAAAGTTGTTCTAAGGAAGTTAAATCAACTGTTTCTAATTCCGCACTGAGAGCTAATTTTTCAAACTGCTTCGGTTCTTCATAAAATTTCCAGCGGCGGGCAGATTTTAGTGCGGGAAATTGTCGGGTAAAAGTGCAAGCTGTCAAACTGCTGCCGAACAAAATTAGGATTGACAAAAACCACCAAGTGCGGTATACGTGGTCTAAGCCTGCAATCAACAAAACTTTCCAAGTTAGAAAGCCAAAAAGGGCTGGGTGTTCTGGATAGTTGGATTGATAAAACTCTACTGATTGGCCTTGTTCGACAACGGTGCCGGAAATGCTGAAAAGTGCGATCGCCAGCAACAAGATAATTGCCAGCCGCAAATCTGCTAGCACAGGCAAGATTTCTCGCTTTAAAAACTTTTGAGGGGCATTAGCCCAGTTTGATTCTGGTGTCATGGGTTATTGGTTACTGGTTACTGGTTATTGGTTACTGGTTACTGGTTACTGGTTATTTGTTACTGGTTATTTGTGAGTAACACATAATATCAAATCCTGGTTGAATTTCCCGGTTTTTGTTGGTCGTCAGAGGCAGAATTTATTTTTGTAGTAGCGGTTCAAACTGCCGAATTATGACGCCGAATTATGCGAATTTTAGTTAGGCAGGAAGTATGCGGGAAAGCAGAGAAAACACGCCATATCCTACTAGCAAAACACCGCTAACAGGTGTAATCCAACTCGACCACCGACGTAATTCTAACAGCTTTTTAATGCTCGCCGTAAAAGTGCCTGCAATAATCAGCGGAGCGACATAGCCAGCAGCGTAAAACAGCAGCAACACACCGCCTAAAACTGTATCTCCCGTTTTGGAAACCCAAGCTAAAAGCGTCGCTAAAACAGGCGTACTGCACGGAGATGCTACTAAACCAAAAGTTAAGCCCAATAAGTACGATCGCACGCCCGCAGGCAAATTTTTCGGAACCCACCCCACAGCGTCAAAAGACGGCATTTGCAAGGGTAAAGCTTCGAGTAAATTCAGCCCCATTAAAATCGCGATGATGCTGACAGCGATCGGCAAACCCAGACCAATTTTGCCGTAAACTTGTCCGGCAAATGATGCTGCAATGCCTAAACCCGCCAGGGTTGTGGCCAATCCCAGGGAAAACCACGCCGACTGGGCGGCAGCTTGCAGGCGGCTTTTTGCTTCGTATCCGCCGATGTAGCCGATCGTGATCGGTAACATGGAAAGCATACAGGGGGTCAAGCTTGTTAGCAACCCTGCCAGAAAAATGACTCCGACGCTGACAAAACTCAGGTGTGTCAGTTGAGTGTTTACTAAAGTATTAGCAAATTGTGCGAGTTGGTAAAGTTGGGTTTGCAGGGTTTCCATCAGTCGATTTTAGATTTTAGATTTTAGATTTTAGATTGACTCCAGTGTTGTCAATTTTAGATTTTAGATTCACGGATGAATCTGGAAGCTTAAACTAGATATGTAATTTTTTTCGATCTCCACGACTCCTGTCGGCAGCTTGTATCCCGATGCAGATCAGTTCAGACGCGCGTGCTGTTCTGGCTCTGTTAAAAATTGTAACAGATGCGCGCCGGTTCGGTTTGAGATTGGAGATTTTACCGAGATTGGCTGGTTGGGAGTTAAAACGTCATCAAGCGTAGCTATCCCTGTTGGTTGAATCGCGCCTCGGTGGAAATTGATATCTTGATACCATCCTCAACCAGCTTTAGCAACTTTTTTTGACTGAATCAGAAAAATAATAGATTGTGGAACCGCCCGCCAAGCCTGTGATTGCTTGTGTCTGAAATGATTCAGAGCGACTTTACTTTACATTAACGCCCATTTCTTCATTGATAGAGCCGTCCGGCATTATTGCCCCAACCAGCAGCGCACCCCTGAGATTTGCTCCTGTTAAATTAGCGCCTTCTAAATTAGCATTGCTCAGATTTGTGACTTGTTTGGAACCTCGAAAAAAGAAGCTGTGCAAGTCAGCATTTGTTAAATTAGTGTCGGCCAAATTAGCATATTGCAAATCAGCGCCGTGCAGCGTCGCATCAGTTAAATTAGCTTCGGTGAGATTGCTTCCCCAAAGTCGAGAATCTAACAAATTAGCATCTTGTAAATTGGCGCGGCTCAGATTTGCCAAAGTCAGATTAGCATCCCACAATCTCGTGCGGTTGAAATTAGCTTCTGTCAAATTTGCTCGACTGAGATCCGTGCCCAAAATATCAGCATTTGCTAAATTGGCGCCACTGAGATCTGCATCAGAAAGGTCAGCATCTTTTAAATTAGCACCGGACAAATTAGCGCCGGACAAATTAGCGCCGCTCAAGTTGGCTGCTTGGAGATTAGCTCCATGCAAATCGACAGCGCTCAAATCGCACTGCTTCCACAGAAAGCTGACGCACCAATTATCTTTTAATAGCTGACTCAAATCCTCCGCATTGGCGGCGCTCGCAGGAGGAGTTGAGTAGAGAGTGAACAGCACGATCGCCCACAAGGCCGCGAATAAAGTTTTCAACCTCAGAACTCTTTTCATTGACACTAATTTGCGCAATTGATTCTTGATGTGCAATCAAAGCATAACAAATAATCTGCAACTTTCATCAGCAATCTTACTTAAAAATATTAGTAAAATGTCGATCGGGATGGGCGCAGGCACCCCAACTTAACTCAGGAAGTCACGGGCGATGGCTGGGAGCGAGAAACGCCCTTGCTTCACCGATGCCACGCTGCCCAACTCATATTTTTCGTCAAAAACCGGGTATCAGATGGCCACAAGTTCGATCGGGATTTACGGATGGAACATCCTGACAACTAGCGGAGGGCTGTGGCGATCGCTCCGGCATTCGCTTACTTCCAAATCATCTCGGTAGGAACTTCAGAAAACAGCGTCTACAAATGCTCAGCTCGCCTAACCCTACGAGATTTAGAGGGTTGTAGGCGCTATTTTCGGTAATTGCGATCGAAATCACTAACTAAGCCCAACTCAGATCGCACAAGTCAATGCCCGTGCATCACCAAATCTCATCAAACTTATCACCAGGATCAGAGTACGGATATCACTGTCAGTACCTGAAATGTGGGCAAAAATAAGATTGTATACTTAAACCCCCAGCCTCCGATGTCAACTATCCCCCTTCTGGCGAGTCAATTAGTTGTCACAACTATTTTCAATTCGATCGAATCTTTGGGATTCTCTAATATAGCAGCCAAAGTATTTTCTGGCGATCAAGCTGAAGCCCGACAAGAGGCAAATTTAAAGGCTAACACCAAAAAGTTTTACGCTCGGGGTTTAAAAAGTATCGAACAACAAGATTTATACGGTGCGATTAAAATTTTCACCGCCACAATTAAACTTAATCCGCAATTCGCGCCAGCTTACAACGATCGCGGTTTGGCTCGCTACAAATTAGGTTACAAACAGTCTGCGATCGAAGATTTAACTACCGCCATCGAACTCAATCCTTACCGAGCCAAGTATTACAGCAATCGGGGGTTCATGCTGACTCGTTTAAAAGATTATACTGCGGCGATCGCAGATTACAACTCGGCACTGCTGCTCAAACCCAATTTAGCCCAAGCTTACTTTAACCGAGGTGCTATCCGCCTGCAAATGGAAAATTCCTTGGCAGCACTAGCTGATTTTGAAGCAGCAATCCGCCTCGATCGCGATTTTGCCAAAGCTTATTTCAACCGAGGAGTGACAAGATATAAATTGAGAGAAGTTCAGGGAGCATTTGAGGATTTTCAGAAAGCCGCAGGGCTGTTTAAGCAGCAGGGGAGAATGGATTATTATCAAGATGCGCTTGCTAAACTTAGACAGCTATGTTATTAGTGGAATTTGGGAACTTCGAGCGAGGAAATCAATCATCTGGTAAGGTGCGCAGCGCGCACCCAACACCTATAATTATGGCAGCAGTATTGTTAAATTTAGCCGATTCTGAAGGCAGCATCGCCGAGTGGCAAGTCATTGGGACGGGAAATAGTAGAAAAGTTAATTGCAAAAGCAGCGCTTTGAACTGCGGCGGGCGTGGCATTTTGAACAGTGGCCAAAGTAGCCCCTCCAAATTGAATTAAAGTATTGCTTCCAGATTGAGTGAAGGCGACGTTTGACAAACTGCTACCGCCAATGCCAATGCGATCGCCCTGGGCCGATATAAAATCAGTAATTGTGTCTGTTTCTGCATCACCTGCAATTAAAACAAAAATATCTGCACCTGCGCCACCAGTCAGAGTATTATTTCCTGAATCTCCAATCAAAATATCATTGCCATCGCCACCATTTAAGACATCATTCCCTTTACCACCTCTCAAAAAGTCGTTACCAGCATCGCCATTGAGAGTATCGTCGCCGAGATTTCCGTTGAGAATATCGTTGCCAACACCTGCGCTAATTAAATCGTTACCTTTGCCGCCTCTAATAAAATCGTCGCCCGCTTCGCCGCTGAGGGTATCGTTGCCTTGGCTGCCGTTAATGGCATCATCAATTGGTGAACCAGTAATGCGATCGTTTCCGCTACCTCCGCGCACGCCAGCGGGGTTTTGCTGCGAGTCTTGGGCGGTGACTTGATAGTTGTTTGGGGCATCAGGCAATTTGAGCGATCGCAAAGGCAGATTTAAAAAATTGGTATTATTGACCAAACTATTCAACACAGCAGTATTGGGAATAATACTGGAAACCCGACTGGGGACAATTCCTGCAACGACTTTGGCACTCGAAATGCGATCGCCCTGCTGCACCGCATTAACCGTTTCAAAACCTTGAGTTACGTTGCCAAAAACAGCATAATTCCCGTCCAAAAACGGCAAAGCATCCAAAGCAAAATAGAACTGCGAAGAAGCCGAATTCAAAGCAGTAGAACGAGCCATTGCCACCGCGCCGCGAGTGTGCTGCAACTGCGGCGTCTGGGTGACAACTTGGTTGTAAACAGGTTGCGCCGCGCCTTGCGGCTTGATTTCCAAAGGAATAAAACGCGCCTGATTAGTATCCGGGTCAATAAAATTACCCGTTCCCAACTGACTGGCGGGAATGCTAGTATCTTTGCTGCGCGGATCGCCTCCTTGCACCACAAACGGATCGGGCTGGCGCACAACTCGGTGAAACATCACCCCGTCGTAAGTCCCGCGTTCAACTAAATCCACAAAATTGCCCCCAGTAATCGGGGCATTAGTGCCGTCTACTTCGATCGTCACCGGTTGACCATTAATTACCTGGACTACTGTAACTTTGCCTGTTAACGGGAGTGCAGCGCTCATAAGTAAATTGCTATTTGAGTAAGTGATATTTGGGTTTCAGAAGCAATCCGCGAATTGCCCCTACCCATTTAATCAGAAAACTGTAAACTTGTGTTAAGTACAGTTCTACTTCTAAATTTATGATTTCCCGCCGCAAGTTTATTAGCACTTTATTGGCAATTTGTCTAGCCTTTCTGAGTTTCAATTTTGCCCCTCCAGCCTTGGCGCTTGGCGGCACGCTGCCGGCGGTGAATCAAGCCGCACCGGATTTTAGTTTGCCGACAAACAGCGGCGGCGGACAAGTCTCGCTGTCCGATTATCGCGGTAAGTGGCTGGTAGTCTACTTCTATCCCAAAGATTTTACATCGGGTTGTACGATCGAAGCGCGTCGATTTCAGCAAGACTTGCCGAAATACTTGGCAAAAAACACTCAAATTATCGGCATCAGCGCTGATGATGTCAACTCCCACGCGGAATTTTGCGATGCTGAAGGTTTGAAATTTCCGCTGTTAGCCGATACCGACGGCACAGTGAGTAAAGCTTACGGTTCTTGGATGAGTTTCATCTCAGCGCGGCACAGTTTTATTATTGACCCTGAGGGCGTTTTGCGAGAAACTTTTGTGAAAGTCAATCCGGCGATTCACTCGAAAGAAGTGTTCGCTCGTTTAAGCGAATTGCAGGCTAACGGCTAATATCGTGTCACATCGAATAACCGCAATCAAATAGGTTCGCAGTCAGGAATGCAAGTTTTTATTCAGGATTGTATCTAATAACCGTAAAAATAGGTTTGTAGTGAGGACTTTAGTCATTGTTCAGGAGTTTATAAGGACTAAAGTCTTCACGACAAACCTTCTATTACTTATTTTACGGGACATGATGCCTGGTAACGAGACAAGCTCTAAAGTCAATCTAAAATCTAAAATCGGCTGTCCCGCCACAATCAATGAGAATTAAACTTGCTATTGACTGCAACAGGATCGGCAGAAGATTCAGCCTCTGACAGATTCCTCTTTCTGCTAGCAAGACGGCGTTCCGGGTCAATACCCTCGAAAGTTGGCGGTAACCAAACTCGGATCAGCAACAATACTCCCAAAACTAGCAAAAATGCGCCAGTTGATAATATTTGAACCCAAGGAGTTTCCAGAACTCCCCGCACGATAACTTCTCGCAAAACTGAAACAATACAAACTTCAACCGCTACACCTATAGAAACGCGCTGCTCTTGCAAATAAATAATGAGCAGCCGAAATAATTCCACCAAAACCAATAAAAATAGAATATCGGCAGTCACTTCCTGAAAATTCAAAGGAGGCAACAGCGAGAAAAACATTTCTCGCAGTTCCAGCACCATGAAGCAAAACAAACCGATGCACAAAGAAATGACAATTAAGTCTTGAACTGTTTCCAGACCGCTGACTATTAGTTTCAAATTCAACCATTGAGGAGGGGAATTAGTCTGGTTATTTGAACGGTTTTCCATTGACTGCTCCTGAAATCTGTTGGACTTGCTTACAGCTTAAGTTAAATTGAGCTAATCTTTGACAAAAAACAGGTTTAATTTATTTATAACCATCATCAAACTTCTGTCTGTTGAGAATTTTCCACAAACTTTTATTTATCACGCCAGCGGGTTGACTTATTGCCAATGTTTGTGCTATGTAAAATCTGGTATTAGTAAATTTGGTAAAAATCAGAATTCAAAATCCTAAAATGCTGTAACTGAGATAAAATATGATAAATGTAAATAATTATTTACAATAGCTTGATAAACTCAAGCTAGGGACTCTAGGCTCAAATCAGACAACAGCCGGAAAGTCAACCCAAAAAAGTCACCAATAGAGGATTGAACACAATGGCATTTACACTTGCACCGTTACCCTTCGCCGCTGACGCCCTAGAGTCAGGTCATATGTCGGCCAACACGTTTTCGTTCCACCACGACAAGCACCACGCTGCTTACGTGACCAATCTCAACAAACTGATTGAAGGTACCGAACTAGCCAGCAAATCTCTGGAAGAAATCGTGATGGCATCTGCAAAAGACCCATCCAAAGCAGGCATTTTCAACAATGCAGGTCAAGTTTGGAACCACAATTTCTTCTGGAATTCGCTCAAACAAGGTGGCGGCGGCGCTCCAACAGGAGCTTTAGCTGATAAAATCAATGCGGACTTCGGCAGCTTTGACAAATTCAAAGAAGAATTTAAGGCTGCTGCGACAACTCAGTTCGGCAGCGGCTGGGCTTGGCTAGTTTTGGAAAACGGCACTTTGAAAGTTACCAAAACTGCGAACGCCGACACCCCGGTAGCACACGGCCAAACTCCGTTGCTGACTTTGGATGTGTGGGAACACGCTTATTATTTGGATTTCCAAAATCGCCGTCCCGATTACATTGCTAATTTCTTGGATAATTTGGCTAACTGGGATTTCGCAGCAGCCAATTTGGCTGCTGCTTAGTAGCATAGAATTCTGAGGACTGAAGTCCTCACTACCAACTTTCATAGGTTCGTAGTGAGGACTTTAGTCCTTCTTGAGAGACAGGTTCGATAGTGAGGACTTTAGTCCTTCTTGAGAGACGGCAAAGCCGATCGCACTCCCAAGTAGCGGTAAAAAAATCTGAAATTGTGTTATAGTCGAATCGGTAACTCTTTTACAAATTTTGTAGTATAAGTGGCTGTTCGCGCGATGACCTCTTCACCAACCATAGCACCCGTTCGATCGAGTCAAGTTACCCGCAAGCCTTATCCCAACTATCGGGTAATAGTCCTCAACGACGATTTCAATACATTTCAGCACGTTGTGGAGTGTCTGACGAAATACATTCCAGGCATGACGAGCGATCAAGCTTGGAAACTCGCCAACCAAATCCACAATGAAGGCCAAGCCACAGTCTGGGTGGGCCCGCAAGAGCAAGCAGAACTTTATCATATGCAATTGAGCCGTGCTGGACTGACAATGGCTCCGCTAGAGTCTACTTAAGGGCTATTGACAATCCTGGACGCATTTTAACCAAAATCTCTTCTTTGCGAGCCGCGCGATGAAAGCAACCTCAGCCTCAAAGAGATTGCTTAGCTTCGTATTTCGCCGAGTACAAGGAATCTTGGTGTTGGTGCTGATTTACCAACTCAAATTGTTGATATTTTAGGAGTTACGCACGCGGGTGAGAAACCCGGTTTCTTCCTAAATACTGCGCTACCAAACCAATATTTCTCGCAGAAACCAGGTTTCAGAGGCGTTTAGTGTATTTATCTATTTAAAATTTTAAGACCACACTTTGTTTAATACAGATATCTACAAGCTGATGTAAACCCAGAACTTATTGGACTCGGCTTAGCTCAATTTAAAACCTGCCAAAATGGCAACATGGCTCTATCCTAATGATTTAGATTGTTTGAAAAGGTGAATAATCTTGTAATCAATTAGGAGAATGTGATGAATCATCCTTTCGATCTAGATGCTGCCGACCTCGAAGCAATAGATTTGGATTTTGAAGAGCAGCTAAGTGATGAACAAGCAGCCCAAGTTGGCGGTGGACTGATGGCTACAACTCTGGCTCTCGGTGAAGAAGGTGGCGGGATTGTGTGTATCTCTGCTCCCTGTCCGGGAAGTGAAGGAGGGGGAGCTCCTCCCCATCCTATTCCCATTGACCCTCCGATGACCACTCTGGCTTTAGGTGAAGAGGGTGGAGGCCATTACACAAAGGCTTGGTTTGAATGTGGAGGAGGCCCAATTTATTGGTAATCTCATGAGTGCGGACACTTTGAGAAATTTTGTCCGAGTCCTGAACTATTCAGAGCGTTTCTGTCATGAAACTTTTCAAGCTAGAGCCTCATTTGAGGCTTTTTTAAATACCCCAAAAGTTGCAACATTCTCCCAATAAGTGCTGCGACTTTGCATATTTAAAAAGTTCACAAAAAATGCAGGTTTTTTGTAAAAGTATCATCTCCGTAAATTAGCCAAAAGGTTTGTAGTGACGAATGCGAGTCCTCGTCATGGATGCGGACTCGCATTCGTCACTACAAACGAAAGTTTTAAACCCCTGCGCGTCAGTCTTGACCGCATCTTTAATTTTCAGGTTTCCCATGAACATTTTAATTTTGGGCGATGCTTCAGATGCTCATGCTGCTCATATGAAGAATGCTCTCACCGAAGCAGGTGCAGCAGTAGATTATTTGGATACCAGCTTGTTTCCCAAACAGTTACGCCTGTCCTGGCGCCCTGACACCCTGGTAGGATGCTTGACGCTACCGTCCAGTCGTCGCTTGAATCTCGAAGCTATTCACAGTGTATTTTGGCGCAATTTCTCCGGTGTTTCCGTTCCACCTGTAAAAGATTTCAACCAACAGCAGGTCGCATTTAATGATTCAATGAGTACAGTGCGATCGCTAATGCAAGCTGGTCGGACTCGCTGGATTAATTCGTGGCAAGCCTACCAATTTCACAAAGAAAAACCCCTACAACTGAGTAAGGCTAAACAAATAGGAGTGACGATTCCTGCAACTTTAATCAGTAACGATGCAAAGGAAGTTAGAGAATTTGTCAAAGCTCAGCAAAAAGTAATTTTCAAGCCTGTTTATGGTGGTGCTCATACCAAGTTGGTGACAGAGGCGCATTTAGAACTTAATCGGTTGACCGTGGCTTTGAGTATTTCTCCCGTCACACTCCAAGAGTATATTCCTGGGACAAACATTCGCAGTTATGTGATTGGTGAATCAGTGTATACTGCCGAAATTCGGAGTCCGGCGTTGGACTTTCGGGAAGATTTGGAGGCCGATCTAATTCCGATAGATTTGCCAGAAGCAGTTCACCAACAATGTTTGGCAATATCAAAGGCATTTATGCTAGAGTGGACTGCCATTGATTGGCGTGTCAAGCCAACGGGTGAGTATGTATTTTTAGAGGCAAATCCTAGTCCGATGTTTATACATTTTGAGCGTCAGACTGGTTTTCCTATTACACAAGAATTGGTCAAGCTCTTAATGTATTAACAGGCCTTAAGAGGCGATCGCAATTTTGCCAATCATCCCCGCCTCTGTATGTCCGGCTACGGTACAGCGCAGGTTGTAGGTTCCCGATTTGACCGGCACGAACACCCATTCGGCTACAGCCCCAGGTTTAAGTTCCAGTTCGTGAATACCTCCTTTAATTTCCACATTACCAGCTTCAACTTTTTGAGTCCAACTGGCATCAGCAAAGTTTTTAGCAGTAAAATAATGTTTCTGCGAACTGGGATTTTTCAGCACTAATTTATAGCGTTTTCCAGATTCAAATTCTAGCAGATTGGGAAAAAACTTGAGTTCTCCAGCTTCGTTACCCAAACTAACAGTAATTTCGGTGACTGGTTGGTGAGACAAATCGTCAGCATTGGCAATTGTCGCCGGCATCAAGATTGCGCCGAAACATAAAATTAGTCCCAAAATTACCTTGATATTTTGTTGTAACCGCTGGCTGCGGTATAATTTGGCTAATTCCAAACCGAGTAAATTCATCATGGCTGTTCTAAGTAATGTTCACGGTTAAGTATTAACTGTCAACTGTCAACTGTCAACTGTCAACTGACTACTGACTAATCACTTAATTCGATCGCCAAACATCATCCCAAGGCCCGCCCCCAACTTCCAAACCCGACAAAGAACTGTGAGCATCTAAGATAATTTTAGAACGCGGCTTGCCATTTTTTTCAACATTTCCCCCCAACAACTCTCGCAGTTGCAAGCGCAATTCGCCGTGCGTCGTATCGCGGCAGCAAAAAGCCATGCCCTTGGCTGTAGGAGCTCGCACATAGGTACCCAGAGAACTTGCAGTCCCAATTAACTCAACTTCAAACTGACTATTTCTAGCCTGCATTTTCCAGCTTCCCCAAGGTTCAATATTCCAACTAACTTGGGAATTCCAAGGCACAAATTCGTAGAATTTGCCTCGGTAATGGATGCCAATCATTGCCACCGATTCCATCCACCACAGCACGCCACGCTTGCCGCCACCAGCAGTTAAAGCTAAATCGCTTTCGCCTTGAAAACAATTGCAATTAATCCAAAACCACTTCTGGGGAAAAGCACCGCCCCAGTTTTTTTCGCTGTAAGCGGGAGCATTTGTAAATTCGTAGCGTTCGCCGTTCCAATCTATCCAGCCCGTGGCTAAACCGTGAGCCATTAAAATTTGCCACCCAGGCTCAAATACGGGCAGAAAAGATAGCATTCCCGCCGTGGATTTCTGGAGTTCGTCAGAGTTTCCCCAACCGTAAACTGGCTTAATTTCGTACTGCCAAAAACAGTGACTGCCGCTTCCTGGATCGTGCAGATAACCTTGATTTAAAGTAGCAGTAGCTTGATAGCCTTCTTCGACACGGCTGTCGAATACTTGTGGTTCTAAATATTCGGGTTTAATCTGCAAATCTGTTTTTCCCCAATGTCCGAAACTCAAGCTTTCTCGGTGCGCCCAAAACTTATTTACATCGGGGAAGGTGCGGCACAAATAGCTATCTTTTGGGCCGAGGATTTGAGCTGCACCGCCGCTGTAAGGTTGACCGCCTCTGGGGTCTTCGATGGAATACATGAAGGCAAAGGATTGTCCGTGAATTGGTAATGTTATTCGGTAGTACCAGCCTTCAAAAAAGCGCCGGGAACTGCTGTCCCAGTGGTAGCCGCTGTGGGGAGTTTCCATAGTTTTGAGTTTTGAGGGTGCATTTGACATAAAATTACTAATAGCAGAAAGCAGAATCATGGGTCATTAGTCATACCATGTCTGGTCAATTACCTAAAATAAAAAAGGTTTGTGGTTATCCTGTTCGGACATGATATTAGTGGTCATTAGCGAGAATAAACAAGCAGGAGCAGTAAATTACCGATTTGCGATTGCCGATTACCAATATAATACAATACGGTTCACTTAAGATTGTTTCAGAAATAAAACACTGTGAACAATATATACTGTGATTGCTTTCCTACCCTTCGGGAACCCCTACGGGGAACGGATCGCGAAAGCTAACGCGAGTACGCTCGCAATGACAAAAAGAACCTTAAGTGAACCGTATTGCAATATAATAGGATATTAATTATGTGTTTAGCACTTTGGCGATCGCCCTTGGCGCGAGCCCTCCACCGCAACCGCAGTCTTGCTTATGCCCGCTACTTGCAATTAGCAACGGTTCGTGCTGACGGGCGTCCGGCTAACCGCACTGTGGTGTTTCGAGGCTTTTTGGAAAATACCAATCAGTTAAAGTTTATTACAGATATTCGTAGTCAAAAGGCTGAGGAAATTAACCTCTATCCTTGGGGGGAGATTTGCTGGTATTTTCCTAAAACTCGCGAACAATTTCGGATTGCTGGAAAGCTAGTTTTGGTAGCGGCAGAAGATACAGATTCCGCGCTGTGTTTGTCGCGCCGCGCAGCTTGGCAGGAGCTTTCTGAGGGGGCTCGAGATCAGTTTGCTTGGCCCGATCCGGGGGCAGATAAAGCGGATGCTAGTGCTTTTGATGCTGCTTCCCCAGATGCGATCGAGCCGCTGCCGAATTTTTGCTTGCTGCTGTTGGAACCGGAAACGGTGGATTTGTTGGAGTTGCGGGGGGAACCGCAGAACCGATCGCTTTTTGGGCGCGACGGGGAGGGAAATTGGTTTGTGCGATCGGTCAATCCGTGAAAAAGAAGTCAGTAGTCAGTAGTCATTGGTTATTAGTTATTGGTTATTAGTTATTAGTTATTGGTTATTGGTTATTTGTTGTCAGTTCCAATTCCCAATGCCCAATGACCTGTTTGGCCAATTCCCTATGCCCAATTCCCAATTCCCAATTCCCTATGCCCAATGCCCAATTCAAATTTTAGATGCCGGTGCCGTCGAAAAATTCTTGAATTGCTTTATCTGTTAACTGACAAGCGGTGGTAACAGCTAATTGGGTTTGTTCAGCTACCGCTACATGACTGGTTTGATTGAAAGTTGGGAATGCTGAATGGAAATCGGGAACAGAAGTTAATGAGACAGATGGTTGAGGATTTAAACTTTTTAGTTGCTGTTCGAGGGATTCGATGCGATCGACTAAAGAGCGAATTACCGCAGCTTCGGAATCCGGCAAACTGCCGTGTTCTAGGGGATTGACGCGCACTCCCGATCGATAAACGATGCGGCCGGGAATCCCTACCACGGTGCAGTCAGATGGTACGTCGCGGAGGACGACGGAACCGGCGCCGATGCGAACGTTGTTGCCAATTAGCAGATTGCCGAGTACCTTGGCGCCGGCACCGACAACTACATTTTCGCCGACGGTAGGGTGACGTTTGCCGCTTTCTTTGCCTGTGCCGCCGAGGGTGACGCCTTGGTAAATTAGGGCAAAATCGCCGATAATTGCTGTTTCGCCGATCACAACCCCCATACCGTGGTCGATAAACACGCTTTTGCCGATGGTTGCCCCTGGGTGAATTTCAATTCCGGTCAAAAAGCGAGCTATGTGGGAAATCAAGCGGGGGATGAAGGGAAGTCCCAGCACGTACAGCCAGTGTGCGAGGCGGTGCAGCACTAGGGCTTGAAGACCTGGGTAACAAAACACAACTTCCAGCCAGTTGCGAGCGGCAGGGTCGCGATCGAAAATTATATTGAAGTCAGCTCTAAGAGTCTTTAGCACTTTCGGAGTTACCAATTTTGGTTAAACACGCCACTTTCGATCTTACATTTTACTTGACGGCGGAAGTTAGCGGCCGATCGCCCGATTGGGGGAGTTAGAGATTGGGGGAGTGGGAGATGGGGAGATTGGGGGAGAATTTGAGGATATTTTAGCGTCCCCATCTCACAGTGCTGCTGCGTTCTATTCTTCTACTGAGATTGTATAGTTAGACTTGACTCCAGGTTCGAGTGTGCCGACCCAAATCTTGTAAGAGCCTGCTTGCCAGTCTGAATCTACAATGCCGGCATCTTTATTCTGACCTGTATCGTCTCCGCAGCGGACGGCGTTACCGGGGCCTTGTACGAGTAAGGTTGTGTCTTTGCCTCCGCTGTTGATTTGGATGGTGAGTTTTGAAAATTTTTGCTGCAAGACTATGATGTGGTCGGGAGTGGGAGTAGCAAAACCCAAACATTTGTTTTTGTGGCGATCGGCGTTGGCAATGGCAGATAAAGAGTACGATCCGCCTGTGGAACCTCTCAAAACTGCTGTTGGAGAGCCAAAACCGGGCGCTAAACTTAATGTGCCGAAATTTACTGTTTCTGCTAAAACTGGTAGGGTGGCGATCGCGCAGGTCGCACCTAAGATCGCAGCGTTTTTGAAATGGGTTCGCGGATTAAATAACATGGCAATACTCCTCTGTCACAACTTAAAATCACAACTCAGAATTCACCCATCTCAGCCCCAAGCATCACATTTTTGGAGGAAGAATAATTTTTAAATTAGTTCAAAACCTTCAGGCTTCTGCTCATTATTTTTATCAGGACAACACCTGTGCGATCGCCCTGGCTCGTGCCACTCCGAGTTCTGCCACACGCGATCAGCTCATATCCGCAATTGTACTGTGTCAAGATGATTAATTTGATACTGCTCGCCTGTGTATTGGCGATCGCTTCCCTATCCGCCCAGGTTTTGCTATTGTTGCCTGTGGATTTGTTGGGCTGGCTCCAGCTCCCTAATTGGCTGAGCTTGACGTTGATTTTGCTAGCTATTTCTTGGTGTTTGGGCGATTAGCCAGCATTTGTCAGTCATGAGTTATAAATTAACAGCCAACGATCGACCATTCCGCTTTGTGGAACAGTTGTCGCCCGTAAGTGTTGCTTGCAGCTATTGGCTCGCCCTCAGCCTCATAGTGTATACTTCACAGTTGAGAATCAGGTATCTAAAATCTAGGATTTGACATCTACCTATAGAATGATGCAACGAGAACTTTCTGCGCTCTCAGGATTTCGCTCTTCTGACAAAACCCTGGGGGAAACTCCTAAGAAACAGTCGCGTCC
The DNA here is from genome assembly GCA_043767465.1 of Cyanobacteriota bacterium. GTDB lineage: Bacteria > Cyanobacteriota > Cyanobacteriia > Cyanobacteriales > Microcoleaceae > Microcoleus. The sequence continues at coordinate 9,170 of JAYUGZ010000455.1, read as the reverse complement.
GATACACCGGGCGATCGTATTAATGCTGGTGGCAACGGGTTTGCTGGGCCTGCACGCTAGCAGGCTGGTGGAATTGCAACTGGTACAAGGCAAGCAAAACCGCGAACGGGCGGAACACAATCGCGTTCGCCTAGTACCAATGCCGGCAAATCGCGGGCACATTGTCGATCGCCAAGGCAAGCTGCTAGCGGCAAATAATTTAGCTCGATCGGTATATTTGTGGCCCAAAGAACAAACGCCGGAACAGTGGAAAGTCACAGCAGACAAATTGAGTTCGTTGTTGAAAATCCCGACCAAAGAAATTTTACAAAAAATAAAACAGGTCGATCCTCTATCCTACAGACCGGTGCGGCTCAAGCAAGGGATGCCCCCAGAGGTATTTGTGCCACTAGCAGAACAGGTGGGACAAATGCCGGGAGTGGAAGTGCGGCCAGAAGCGAGCCGCTACTATCCCGAAGGCAGTGTGGCAGCTCACGTTCTGGGATATATTGGCGAAGCTACCGCAGAAGACTTGAAAACTCACCCGGAATATCCGATGGGGATGATTGTCGGTCAGATGGGCATAGAAGCGAGTTCTAACAAGGAGATTGCAGGAGTTTGGGGCGATCGGCTGATCGAGGTAAATGCCCAAAATCAAGAATTGCGACTGATGGGAGACACACCGCCCAAACCGGGCGAAGCGGTGCAGCTAACCATAGACTTGTCCATGCAAAAAGCTGCGGAAAAAGCCCTGGGGAATCGTCGGGGGGCAGTAGTGGCGATGGATGTCAAAACTGGCGCGGTATTAGTTCTCGCCAGCCATCCCACTTTTGACCCCAATCTGTTTACGCGAAAAATTACTAAGGATGACTGGGCAACTCTTCAAGACTTGGAAAATCCATTTTTGAATCGGGCGATGCAAGGCTATCCCCCCGGCAGCACTTTTAAAATTGTGACTTCCGTCGCTGGGATGGAATCGGGCAAGTTTTCGGCAGACTCGATTGTCGGTACTTCGTCTTACATTACTGTGGGCGGAATTAATTTTAATGAACACAGCGGCGGTTACGGCGACATCGGCTTTCGGGATGCTTTGGCTTTCAGCAGCAATACGTTTTTTTATCAAGTGGGGATAAGTACCGGGCCAGAGGAAATTGCTAAGTGGGGACATCTCTTGGGAATTGGCAAGGATACGGATTTGAAGCTTTTAGGGCTTAGCGGGGGCGATCACGGTCAAATGCCCACACCGGCAGAGAAGGAGAAAATCTATAAAGAACCTTGGTATGCTGGTGATACGGTGACAATGGCGATCGGTCAGGGGTTGGTGTTGGTGACTCCTTTGGAGGCGGCGGTGATGGTGAGTTCGATCGCCAATGGTGGTAATCGCGTCAAGCCGCATCTTTTGACTTCTCTGACTGGCAAACCTGAGACTAAACCGGTGCCTACAGGGATCAAACCTTCAACGATTGAGGTGATTAAAGAGGGACTCGTGGCAGTAGTTACGGAGGGTACAGGAAAGGGGCTTAACGACGGTTCGATTCCAGTGACGGCGGGCAAAACTGGGACTTCGGAGGTGATCGGACAGCAGGATCACTCGCTGTATGTAGCCTATGGGCCTGCTGACAAACCGGAAATTGCGATCGCTGTGGTTGTGGAAAATGGCGGTTTTGGTTCTGTTGCTGCGGCCCCGATCGCCAAAGAGGTGTTTCAAGCTTATTTTGGGAAACCGAAAACACCAGTCAACCCCATAGTAGTCAACCCTGAGTAGTCAGTTGTCAGTTGTCAGTTGTTAGTTGTTAGTTGTTAGTTGTTAGTTGTTAGTTGTTAGTTGTTAGTTGTTAGTCAGTATCTAATGACTACTGCCAACTGACTACTGCCAACTGACTACTGCCCACTGCCCACTGCCCACTGACTAACAACTAATTCAGCCGCATAAATATGGTGGCTTTGCGTATTCCTGCAATTTCTCCCGTACTGGTGACGGTGAGCGATCGCAAGTGGTCGAAAAGTGGTCTCGCCGAAAGTTCAATTAACCTCAACAGCGGGATTTGTTTTTCCCAAATTGCTCTGCTGGAGGGCCAGTCTAAATAAAAATAGCCATCATTAGCTGGCGGTAGCGGTTCGATGCTGGTTTGAAAGTCTTGATTTGCCACCAAAGAGCCTGTTTCGGCTGCTTTGAGCGCTGCCTCCATTGCTTCTACTGAAGTAGTAAAAATTTCGTATTTACCAACAGTGGCTCGAACTCCTTTTGCCTCAGTTTCGATCGCACTTTTTCGATTATTTTTTTGATCATAATTCTGGCTCGTTGTCAACTGCGTCCAAGCGGTAATTTTCTGGTTTCTGAGAGTAAAGCTGCCGATGCTGTATTCTTTGCTGCGGGCAATTTCATCGAGTTTGTCGATCGCCTTTTGAGCATCAGCAGATTTCTCAGCGGCAAAAATCCAGTCGGGGCTGTTTGACGAACTCGGAACCACTGCTAAAGCGTATTCTCCTTGTACCCAGTTAAATATATCTTGGGGCAAATTGACGCCCCAATTTTGCTGAATATCTGCGATCGCGCGATCGACTATTTTTGACACTTCTGCGTTAGCTGACACCGCCGATGACAAATCAGCCCAAAAATTCCTTAAATCGGTGCTAGCGACGGCGAAAGGGCTAGCTGAAGGAATGTACTGCAAAGCTTTGACTGGTTCCGAGAGTGTAGGAATGGCTGTATTTGATCCCGATGTCACCAAAGCCGTTTGGGCCAGCAATCCCCGTCGGTTGACTCCGACAGCAACTGCGAGGGAGTTGGGGGAAAATTGGGGATTTTGCTCGGTTGCTGGCTGCGGGAGATTGACAAATCCTAAAGCTATTCTGCCTTGAGTTAGCTGTTGTAAAGCTTTTTGATAGTTAGGACTGTTGTTGAGATTTAGGTTAGCTGATTCTAGGTTATTAATTGCATCTCGCAGCACGTTCGGACTGTTGGCAAATAAAACAAAACTGCTGTTATTTGCTGAATCAGAACTACTACCGATTGCAGCCGTAGCGAAGCTGGGAGGCAAAGTTGAATTCGGCAGAGAAAGCGGGTTAAAAGGCGAAATTGAATCTTTTTTGGGGTTAGTTATTGGTGACTCTTTATAATATATTTTGACACCTTTGTATACTTCCGACTGCACAGTTTTCTCCTGACGAGATTGCTTTTGCCAGTAGGAAGTGAGAAATTGTTGGCTGCGATCGGCATTTTGGGAGGAAACGGCTAGCAGAAACCCGGTTTGTTGGCCGTTGCTGCGATCGCGATCGTCGAAATCTGGCGTGGTGGCGGCGAGGGTAATTTCGTCACCGATCCAAGGTTGGATATCGCGACTGTAATCGAGGCCTGTATTGGCGAGGATGCTTTTTTTGATTTGCTCGAATTCAGCGTGCGATCGGCTTCTTTCTTCGGGAGTGGCAAAAACTTGTCGCAAGGCTTCGAGGCGATCGGGATTTACCAGCATTGAAACTAACACAGGCGCTTGTTTCGAGACAAACACAGCCGCAGCCGGAGTAGTTGTCGGCCCGCCCGCGAGCAAATTGAGGGGAGTTTTGGTTGACAGCCAGTAAAAACCGCCTGCACTCAAGCTTAAGAGTGCTAAGACGCCAGCAATGAGGAAAGAAAAGAACGATCGCAACTTCATAAAAAAATAAGCGGGATGTGGGAAACGAGCGTGGCTTTAGCGCGCTCGTGGGAAACGACAGGGCGAATTAATTCGCCGTCAATCTATATAACGATACACTTGACTTATAAGGTACTTTCGCTATATAATGATGATATCAGCGAAACCAATGTTTATGTACTCCACTCAAAAAAACCAATTACGCAACCTTGGCAAAGCCGAATTCTTGGCGATCAGAGAGTTGTGCCGACTGAGTAAAAACCTCTACAATGTGGGTCTTTACACCGTTCGCCAATATTTTTTTGAGGTACGTAAGCACTTGCGCTATGAGTCGGCTTACCATCTGTGCAAAGAGAATGAGAACTACCAAGCACTCAACACCGATATTGCACAGCAAACGTTGAAAGTTGTAGATCGAACCTTTAACAGCTTTTTTGGACTGATTAATGCGGTTAAATCTGGCACTTATCAACAGAAGGTAAGACTTCCTCACTATCTGCCCAAAGAAGGGTATTTCGTGCTGATAATTCCTCGGATTAAAGTCAAGGATGGAAAGTTTAAAGTCCCCATGTCAAATGCTTTTAAGAAGCAATTCGGTGAAATAGCAATTAACTTTCCCGAACGACTCGACCCCGACACCATCAAAGAGGTTCGGATTCATCCTAAGTATAATGCTCGATTTTTTGAAGTTGAGTATATTTCTAAAAGTGCCAATGAACCCTCCGAAACGATTGCTGGTAGTTCTCTGGCGCTCGATATTGGATTGGATAATCTGGCAACTTGTGTTGACACCAATGGGGCATCCATGATTGTGGATGGTCGCAAACTTAAATCTATCAACCAGTGGTTCAACAAGGAAAATGCTAGGCTGCAATCGATTAAAGATCGGCAGAACATCCGGAGGTTGACCGAACGACAGGTAAGGTTGTACATCAACCGTAGCAATCAAGTTAGAGACTATCTCAATAAGGCAGCAAGGGTAATAATCGACCATTGCATCAACACTAAAATTGAAAGCCTGATTGTTGGTTTTAACGTTGGGATAAAACAGGATATTAATCTTGGTAGTCGCATCAATCAAAACTTTGTCCAGATTCCTTTCTACGCTTTGAGGAATAAACTCAAGTCTCTTTGTGAGAGATACGGATTGAAATACGTGGAACAAGAAGAATCGTACACGTCTAAGTCTAGTTACTTGGATGGGGATGATTTACCGATTTACAACGCTGACAAACCAGCGATATACCAGTTCTCTGGCAAGCGAGTGAAACGCGGGTTGTATAGAAGCAAAGAAGGACATTTGATTAATGCGGATACCAACGGTGCCGCAAATATTGGTAGAAAAGCAACAAGTAAGCAGAATGGTTTTACCGGACTGTCTAGAGGCTCTTTGGCAGAGCCGTTACGAATCAAAGTCTACTGAGGCTTTATATTCTTAAGAATCGAGCGTGGCGTTGACTCCCGCTTGAGTGTCAAACAACAAGGACTAATGACAAAATTCTATTATTAACTACAGTAGCGCATGACCGTAGCTATTGACATCTGCAAAATATTGAGGCCGTGTCTGTGAGAAACCGCCCCAATATTGACAGGCTATTACCCGTCAGTTTATTTTTTTTCTAAGTCAATGATTGTGCCAATCTAGCCATCAGTTCTTCAATCGACAATTGAGGCAAGTCTGCCAACAGCGATGATAAATTTTCGGGAGATAAAGCCAGCAAATCATGGATAATACCAGCCCAAATTTCAGATGACTGTTCCATTTGAGAAAAAAATTTTTTCAAAACAGTTTCAGCTAACAAATCTTGGACTTGTTGGTGTTCATTCTGTCCCGCAGGCAGAGTAGATAATTGCACTAACAGCAAGGTAAACTCGGCAACAGGCAAACCCGATATCGGCAGAATTAATGTAACAGTTAGCGGATCTAACTCCCCAAATCTCACTTGCAAAAAAATCTCCAAAATCATCCGCTGTCCTTGTTCCCGGCCTTGTTCCCGGCCTTGTTCCCGGCCTTGTTCTCGGCCTTCTTCCCGGCCTTCTTCCCGGCCTTCTAATCTGCCTTGTTGTTGTGCAGCTTCTAAATGTTGTTGAAAAAGAGGTGCGTGAGGCGCAGCCATCGCGTAGCGAATCGCCATAACTAACTCCTGATCTTCATCATCCCCTGCGGGAATAGGTGGTGTATTCGCTTGCAAATTTGCCTGCAAGATGTACAATAATTCTAGCGCGTTAGTTCGGAGTGAATTATCGACAGGCAATGCACTTAATTCGGCGATCGCCTGTTCCTGCACCCGACCCCTACCCAACATCCGCAACCACATAGTCTCTGGGACTCTCGGTAGCTGGTGAATGGCGATTAGTCCAACTCTCCAAACCTCAGTTAAAAAATAAACTCCTCTCCCCCAGCCCTCTGACTCTTCGGGAGTCCGAAAACCAAAACTGTCCAGTAAAAGTTCCGAAGCAGTGGGAGTTAAAATCCACAACCTCGGCAATTGTCTTTCTTCTAAACGCTGGTCTTCTCGATTAGTCTGCCGCCCCAGTTTAGCCCTACTATTTAATAGTTTTACCACACAACTGAAGATTCCCTCAGTATTAACCGGATTGCGAAACGGCTCAATCACAGCTACAGTGGCAGCCATCTTACCTAATAAACCTAAACTGTGGACGTATTCGGCATCAAAAGAAGTTGGTTGAAACCAGACATCAATTTCTCTGACTTCAGCGGTGACATCTTTGCTGGTTTCTACTTCTCCGAGAGGCGACAATAATTCTTGAAGGTATTCTTTAGCAAACTGATCGTGGGGAAACTTAGTCATAAAGTCAATGCGAGTGCGATCGAATCAAACAGGTTTGTAGTGAGGGCTTAAGTCATGATTAAATTCAGAGGACTGAAGTCCTAACTACAAACGTTATAACGGTTATTTTACCCAACACGAACTAATTGTGCAGCTTACCACGGCAAGCCTCGCGCATCGGAAAAATCAGCATCAAGAATCGCCCCCGGATCGAATACAGCGCCAGTCAAATCAGCTTTTCTAAACGACGTTACCGACAATTGTTCTATCTGTTCAACAGTAATAAAAAAGCCGATCGCAGTTAACCCCAAAATCACCCCAGAAACCAAAAATAAACCAATTCCCCTGAGAGTATCCCCGCCCAAAAATGCGACAATACCGTTAGCGCCGATCGCAGCAGCAGCCCCAGCCACAGCCCCAGCCACAATTCCCGCCTCGCCCCGAGTCGCAGCAATCGCCGTAGCAGCAGTCCCAGCCACAGCCACAGCCCCCGCATCCGCCCCGCCAATCAGCCCAATCAAAGCCCCAGCCGTCGTCACAGTCACCGCAGTCACCCCAGCCCTAGCAATCAATTTTTTGATCCGGCGGCGGCTTTGTCCGGTTCTGACACCCTGAAAATTTGCCCCCCTCAAAATCGCCCCGGTGAAATTGCAGCCTCGAATGTCGCAACCGCTGAAGTTCGCCCCAGACAAGTCCAGCCCTTTAAATGAACGGTTCCGCAAGTTTTGGTTGGCAAAATTGAGATTTTGAGGTTGAGTCATAAGAAAGAAGGAAGAAGAAAGAAGGAAGAAGGAAGAAGGAAGAAGAAAGGCGCAATATCAAATAAGGGTTTCAGGAATTAAGGACATCCTAACAGTTGGGCGCGGTTGCATTAGCAGAAAACAAGATATATGTCAATTATTATCGGATATTTGGTATAGTTCTCAATTTACCTGTATAATCGATTGCGTGGTAGGAGCTAATCGGAACCACAAACAAAACTGGTACTACCTTCAATCCATGCTGGAACTTAAAATCTGAACACTCTTATAAAGAAACCACTTCTAAAAATTAGCATTAACATTTCGCGATCGCAGGCGTGGTCAGAAACCGGGTTTTTTGCGAAAAGACGCGTTTCCACCCGCAAATTCAATAAAAAACCCGGTTTCTTCGATCTTGATGCTTGATTTCTGATTACAAAAATCCCTAATCGGGGTGTAAAATCTACAAAACGATCGCAACTACTATGCCAAACCTCCCATTTTCCCCCGAACAAATTGCCGCCGAAAGACTCAAACCTGAAGAATACGAAGAAATCGTTCAGCGTCTTGGGCGCCATCCCAATAAGGCTGAATTGGGAATGTTCGGCGTCATGTGGAGCGAACACTGCTGCTACAAAAATTCGCGACCGCTATTAAAACAGTTTCCCACAGAGGGCGATCGCATTCTCGTCGGGCCTGGAGAAAATGCCGGAGTCATAGACTTGGGAGACGGCTTGCAACTCGCCTTCAAAATTGAATCCCACAACCACCCGTCAGCAGTCGAACCCTTCCAAGGTGCAGCAACCGGTGTCGGCGGCATTCTCCGCGATATCTTCACAATGGGTGCTCGCCCGATCGCACTTTTAAACTCTCTACGTTTCGGCAACTTAGATGATAGCAAAACCCAGAGATTATTCAAAGGCGTAGTATCGGGAATCAGTCACTACGGAAACTGCATCGGCGTACCCACAGTTGGCGGCGAAGTTTACTTCGATGCTGCTTATTCCGAAAACCCGCTAGTTAATGTCATGGCCTTGGGTTTAATGGAAACTCAAGAAATCGTCAAATCGGGCGCATCGGGAATCGGAAATCCCGTGCTTTATGTCGGTTCAACTACTGGCAGAGATGGCATGGGAGGTGCAAGTTTTGCTAGTGCAGAATTGACTGACAAATCGATGGATGATCGCCCAGCAGTCCAAGTAGGAGACCCGTTTTTAGAAAAATCCTTAATTGAAGCTTGTTTAGAAGCATTCAAAACTGGCGCAGTCGTCGCAGCGCAAGATATGGGCGCGGCGGGAATTACCTGCTCAACATCAGAAATGGCAGCCAAAGGTGGCGTTGGAATTGAATTTGATTTAGATAAAGTTCCGGTTCGAGAAAGTGGCATGGTTCCCTACGAATACCTGCTTTCGGAATCGCAAGAACGGATGTTGTTTGTGGCCGAGAAAGGACGGGAACAGGAATTAATAGATATTTTTCATCGCTGGGGATTGCACGCCGTAGTCGCGGGGACAGTCATCGCAGAGCCGATCGTCCGAATTCTCTTTAAAGGCGAAATCGCTGCTGAAATTACTGCGACAGCTTTGGCAGATAACACGCCAATTTATCACCGCGAATTGTTGACAGAACCGCCAGAATATGCTATGAAAGCATGGGAATGGACGGCGGATAAGTTGCCAGAATGCACCGCAGCAGGCATCGAAGTTCAAGGTAATTTCCAAACTTGGAATCAGATTTTGCTGACTCTTTTGGATACTCCCACCATCGCTTCTAAACGCTGGGTTTATCGCCAATACGACCATCAAGTGCAGAACAATACTGTGCTTTTACCGGGAGGCGCGGATGCTGCTGTGGTAAGATTGCGACCTCTAGAAACTTCCCAATCTTCCCTTGCTAAAGGGTTAGAAGAACCCCCCCAACCCCCCCTTGCTAAAGGGGGGCTACAGAAAGAAGATGGTGTTTCTCAAGCTTCTGCAAGGAAACAGGAAGAAGAGGTAATTCCTCTATTTAAAAAGGCACAAGGTAGG
>JAYUGZ010000454.1:0-4305 GCA_043767465.1 Cyanobacteriota bacterium | reverse complement strand
GCATCTTTTGGCAGACACAAGGTAGTTGCTCCCGTATCTACCAATACATTTTTGAGGAGGATCGACCGAATTTGGTCTTCTAGTATCGTCCCATCTTCTGCCCGAATTTGGTCGGCTCGATTAACGATTGTCAGAGTAGCAAAAACTTTTCCCATTGGATTGCTATTTTTAATTTGCACAGTTGCCTCCTGCGGTAGCGTCGGAGTTATTATCTACTTCAATTATAGCTTTTTAACTGGTTCCAAGGCTCTGCCTTGGAACCAATATCTAGAGGCTCTGCCTCGGCTGGAAAAAAGGAGGTAGAGCCTCCGGATCTGCGTTACCAGGCACTGCTAGTAACGAGTAACCGATCGAACCAATGATAATAATTTAAAAGTTTATATTTGAGTATATATGGCCGCACAGATTCCCATTCTTCAATAATACGTCAAGCACTTAAAAAAAGCAAGGGGGAAAAGCAAAAATATTTCCGCCCCAGCTTCAACTAAAAACTACCTTTGATTCCAAGCCGCGGCTGCATCATTCACACCTTGGTCTACTGTTTTTTCCCCCAACATCGCCGCTTGCAAATTGTCATAAATCGCCTTTTGCAACTTCTTAACATCCTTCAGAGGTGGAATCAACAACTCGGCTTTTTCCAACCCCGAAGCGCTGATAATCCGAGCGCGATCCGCCGGAGCACCATCAGCCGGAACGCTCTTAAAATAAGAGTCCTGCAAAGTCTCAACCGTAGAAGGCAAAACATTAGCAGCCTTCGCGAAAGCCAACTGATTTTGAGAATTAGTCACGTACAAAGCAAACTTGACAGCATCATCAGGGCGCTTGCTATCGCGAGGTACAACTAAATTCATTACAGCCACAGTTTTCTTGCCGCTTTCCCCGGTAATTTGAGGCGCAGCAACTGAAACAGCACCAACAGTCGGAGCATTTTCAGCAATCGCCTTTAAAAACTGAGGCCCAGAACCCAACAAAGCAGTTTCACCAGCTTGATAAAGCTCGATCGCCCTACGATGTCCCTGCACCAAAACATCCTGCGGTAAAAGTCCGCCTTTATACAAATCTACCCAATACTGAAAAACAGCCTTACCCTGATCAGTATTAAAAGCAGCCTTACCTTGAGCGTCAACTAAAGGCACGCCCATCTGCACGAAAGATTGCAAAACTTCCCCCGAATCCTCCGGTACAAAAGTCGCAAAAAAAGCAAATTTACCAGTCTTCTCCTTCACCTGTTTCGCAACAGCAGCCAACTCGGCATAGGTAGCCGGAGGCTTCGTAATTCCAGCTTTTTTAAACAATTCTGTATTGTAAATAGTTACCGGAGTTGTAAGATACCAAGGAATTCCAAAAGTCTTACCGTCAAGTACACTAGATTTCCAGATATTGGGGAGATAGCTCGATCGCACTTGCTGCGAAATCCGAGAGTCCAAATCCAGCCAAGCATTGCGCCCCGCCAACAGCGAAGCAAAATCCGGATTCAGGTTCACCACATCCGGGGCAGCTTTCGCTGACACAGCCCCCAAAATCTTGCTTTCCATCGCCGACCAAGGCACGTCCACCCAGCGCACCTTCACCCCCGGATTTTCGGCTTCAAAACCAGCGATCGTCTTGGTGAAGTAATCAGTAAACTGAGGTTGCAGTTGCATCGTCCAGAACTCGATTTCCGCAGAATTTTTCGCCTGGGAATTAACAGCAGGCTTACTGCAACTCACCACCGCAGCCAGCAGCAGCCCCACCAGCCCAAAAACAGCGAACAGTTGCCAAGATTTACGTTTCATAGAATTTAATTTGAGAATCATGGTTCGCCAAGGAGAAAAAAGTATCGCCCGCGGAGAACGCCAGAGACAAACAGCGCGAGAGTTTTGTACTCTCTGCGGGCGAGGGAGAGAGTCGGTTTTGGTGCAAAATCGGCAGGTTTTCGGTCGATAGAGCTTCAATTGGTTGACATTCTCCGCAGAATAGCTATTGTCAGGTAAATTGGATAGCATAAAATCGGAACTGGCGATCGCGGAACACAGACAGCTCCGCTACGGCGGGATACCGAGATTACAGCAAGATCGAGGGCAGTGGGAAACCAATCCTCCAACACCCAACGGCTGAATCAGGCTGGCCAACCACAACATAAAAAAATAGCAATTACCGGCGACCCAATCCTATGGTTAACTTTTTCAAAGGTCTACTTTCCCAACGCCAGCCAGGAATCGGCATCGAAATAGCCCCAGACCGCATCAACATCATTCAGCTCGAAAAGAAAGCTCAAGCTTTAAAATTAGGCCTCCTAGCCTCAATAGAAGTACCAGAAGACATAGTACAAGAAGGGCAAATAGTCGATCCCCCAGGAATGGCAGAACTAATACGTACAGTCCTCGCCGAAAACAAAATCAAAGCCAAGCGAGTAGCCACAGCCATTCCCGGCCGCGAAGCCGTGATCCGCCTCATTCCAGTTCCCGCAGAACTCAACGAAGAAGAACTGCGGGATTACATGAACGCCGAAGCAGGGCTATACTTGCCGTTTCCCAGAGAAGACGCCGACGTAGACTATCAAAAAATCGGCCTATTTGTAGATGACGACGGCGTAGAAAAAGTGCAGGTCGTGTTAGTAGCTACCCGCAGAGAAGTTACCGACACCTACATCGAAACCTTTAAAGAAGCCGGACTGATTATCGACGTGCTAGAAGTAACCAGCTTTGCCCTAATTCGTACCCTCAAAGACCAACTGCAACAATTTTCGTCCCAAGAAGCCGCAGTCCTCACCGACATAGAATTTGACAGTACCGAGTTGGCTATAGTAGTGGATGGCATACCGCAATTTAACCGTACCATCCCGATCGGCACCTACCAAATCCAGACCGCTCTCAACCAAGCCATGAACCTGCCGCCCACCAGAGACACCAGCGAACTGCAAGGCATGACCCTGCCAGTCACAGATACAATGGGCGCATCGGGAGATACCAATCCCGGCACAAATGCCATGATTAAAGTATTGGGAGAACTAGCAGACGAACTGCGCCGCTCAGTAGACTTTTACCTCAACCAGAGCGAAGAACTCGAAGTAGCGCAACTGTTGCTAGCAGGCCCAGGAGCTGCGATCGGCAAACTCGACGAATTTTTCATGCAAAGATTAAGCTTGCCGGCCTCTCAAGTAGACCCAATCGAAACCCTAGGACTCGAAATCAGCCAAGAAATTACCCCAGAACAGCGAGCAGGTTTAGGAGTCGCCTTAGGTTTAGGACTGAGGGAGGTTATGTGACCTAAGAGTTTTAGATAATAGAAAAACCGATTTGAGAATTTTAGGAAAAAGCTTCTTCCGAAAGAAGAACGCACCTGATGCAGAAGGTAGAATATTGGAGGTAAAAGGTAAAAAGTAAAAGGTAGAATATCGGAGGTAGAAGCATCCACTTCCTTCGGTAGAAGGCAGAAATTTGTTTCTTTCTTCCCTAAATAAATCCTTCACTTATACCGACAATCTGGCGCTGTGTCTAAAATCTAAAATTTCAAATTAAAATCTATAGCAACAGCCAAGACGGTTGGGACGTTCTTAATTGCTGAAACCATGCGGTCGATTGCACCTGCCATCGGATTTATTCCTTCTGCCTTCTGCCTTCTGCCTTCTGCCTTCTGCCTTCTGCTATAAAATCGAGTGAAGCCATGTACAGCCTAGATATTAATTTTCTCAACGACCGTCCCGACTACAAACCCGCCGCCGCCAAAAGCTCACCTAAAAGAAGTTCCGGCGGAGCCAAAGACCAACTGCCCCTAATTGGGGCAGGGCTGTTTGCCTTCGGCCTCATCGCCGCAGTCATGGGCGCTTGGTGGTGGGCGACCAACGAAAATAACGGATTGGTCACAGAACAAGCAAACATCGACCAAGAAGTGGCAAAGTTAAACACTCAAGCCAACGTCATCAAAGCCATCAACACCGAAACCGACAAAGTTACCGCCGAATACAAAGCATTAGCCGGAGTATTCGACCAAATAAAACCTTGGTCGGCGATGCTGCAAGACCTCAGTGCCCGTACTCCCGCCGGAGTACAAATTTCCAAAATCGAGCAAATCGACCCCAGTCCCTCCCCCATAGCAGCCGCACCTCCTCCGCCTGCTGCAACTCCCGCCGCCTCCCCGGGGGCGAGTCCCTCCCCAGCCAGCCCTAGCCCAGTCGCAGCTCCCCCCCCAGTCGTCGCGCCGCTAGCAGCAGCAAAAGTACAAATTTCCGGCATCGCCAGTACCTTTGCTCAAGTTAACGACTTTATGCTGCTAGTCCAGCGCTCTCCTTTCTTCCTCAACAGCGATACCAAACTGGTAACGGCC
>JAYUGZ010000453.1:0-4309 GCA_043767465.1 Cyanobacteriota bacterium | reverse complement strand
ATCCTTTTTTTACTACTGATACTACAGCCGCATTGCGGGCGGCTGAAATTGATGCAGAGGTGATTTTTAAAGCTACTAAGGTAGATGGGGTGTACGATGCCGACCCCCACGTCAACCCCAAGGCGCGCAGGTATCAAAGCCTCACCTACAGCCACGTCTTGAATCAAGACTTGCGGGTGATGGACAGTACCGCGATCGCCCTTTGCAAAGAAAATAATATTCCTATTGTGGTATTTGACCTGACAGTATCGGGCAACATCTACCGCGCCGTAATGGGAGAATCTATTGGAACTCTTGTCGGAGGATTTTGTGAAGTTAGCTGAATCAGAAGATCATATGCAAAAGGCTGTTGAGGCTACTCAACGGTCTTTTAATACTATCAGGACGGGACGCGCCAACGCCTCCCTGCTCGATCGAGTCATGGTAGATTACTACGGTTCTCCAACTCCGATCAAATCCCTTGCCAATATCGGCACGCCGGATGCGACAACAATCAACATTCAACCGTTCGATCGCACAGCGCTTACCTCGATCGAAAAAGCAATTTCTCTGTCAGATGTAGGACTCGTACCTAACAACGACGGTTCAGTTATTCGCTTGAACATTCCACCATTGACAAGCGAAAGACGCCAAGAATTTGTCAAAATGGCCGCGAAGTTTGCCGAAGAAGGTAAAGTTGCAATTCGCAATATCCGCCGCGATGCCGTTGACTCGATTCGCAAGCAAGAAAAAAGCAGCGATATCTCGAAAGATGAATCGCGAGACTTGCAAGATAAAATTCAAAAGCTGACGGATAAGTACATTGCCAAAATAGAAGAAGTTCTGGCAGGCAAAGAGAGAGATATCACGACTGTCTAATAGTCTGTAGTTAATTGTTATTAGTTATTTGTTATTTGTGAGTTGTTCCTCATAACTAATAACTATAGGACTTACGCAGAGGCAGTATCCGTAGGGTGCGCACTGCGCACCTTACCCCCACGGATAGCGTGAAAACTGATCGATTGCGTAAGTCCTCAACTAATAACTAATAACTAATAACTGATGACCAATGACTAAAATGTTTGATTGCATTATTGTCGGTGCAGGGCCGGCCGGCAGCACAGCAGCTTATCATCTGGCTCTTCTGGGACGTTCTGTTTTGATACTAGAAAAAGCGTCTTTGCCCCGCAATAAACCTTGTGGTGGTGGTGTTTCTCCGGCGATCGCCCAATGGCTCGATTTTGACCTGACACCAGCTATTTCCATGAAAGCTAACAAAATTAGCTACACCTGGAAAATGGCAGACGCGGTGCAAGTTCAGGTAAATTCGCCAATGTGGATGGTACAGCGAGATATATTTGACGATTTTTTAATCAAACAAGCTCAAAAAACAGGTGCGGAACTTAGACACTCTACAGAAGTCAAAGGAATTGAATTTAAAAACTCTATTTGGGAAGTTAAAACTAACTCAGAACCAGTTTCTGCCCGCTATTTGATTGCTGCTGACGGTGCTGGCGGGCCGATGACTAAGTGGCTGGGATTGAAAGAACCAAAACTCTGTTTGAGCGCAAGTTTAGAAACTCGCTCAATCAAGGGCGATTCGCTCAATTTCGATTTTGGCACGATTAAAAAAGGTTTTATCTGGAGCTTTCCCAACGCTAACGGCTACTCTTTGAGTATTGCTGCGATGCGCGGCGACAAGCCAAAAGATATCAAGAAAATTTTGGTCGATTACGCAACTAAGTGCGGTGCAGATGTTAGTGTCAGCAACGTGCGCGAACACGCGCTTTCTCTCTGGGATGGCGATCGCAAATTGCACTCCCAAAATGCCCTGCTCGCAGGAGAAGCCGCCAGTCTAGTAGACCCCCTCACCGGTGAGGGGATTCGACCAGCCATATTTAGCGGATTTAAGGCCGCTGGGGCGATCGATCGAGCTCTCTCAGGTGCCGACGACGCGCTAGAGCAGTACAGTCAAGCGATCGCCGAAGAATGGGGAACTGACATGGTTTGGGCCAGTCGCTTGGCTCGGGCTTTTTATCAGTTTACTGGATCTGCTTACAGAGCGGGCGTCAAATCGCCGAGCGCTACTCAGTTGATGAGCAAAATTTTGTGTGGCGAACTGCGTTATGCCGATATTGCTAACCGTGCTCTGAAAAAGCTGATGCCGTTTTAGAAGTCCGATGGAAGTCGGAAGAGGTTCGAGGGAAGAGGTTCGAGGGAAGAGGTTTGAGGGAAGAAGAAATATTCTTAAATCCCCATAAAGTAAGGTGCGCAGTACCCACCCTACATTCTAGACTTTACCATAAAGAATTGGTTGAAAGCCCCAAGCCCTAAAGGCTAGAAATTAAAATCAGACTATTCATTACTCCAATCCTCGGACTTCTAGGTCTAGGCGAGCTGTCAACTGTCAACTGAATAAAGCATAAATCTTGTACAATTTAATATCTAATATCTAATATCTAAAATAGTTATGATAATTTATTTTTATAAAGTAGAGGAGCCTTACGGCTGCTTTTCCAATTTTTCACCACACGATATTTCCCTACACGGTCAAGATTGGTTGACTGTGGAACATTACTATCAAGCCCAAAAATTTGTCGGTAGCGCCGATGAAAGATTAGTGACGGCGATTCGAGCCGTACCAACTCCTCAGGAAGCCGCCCAATTAGGTCGCGATCCAAGCCACCGGATGCGCCCTGATTGGGAAGCCGTGAAAATTCCGATTATGCGCAAAGCAATTTTAACTAAGTTTCTGGCTCATACAGACATTCAAGCTATTCTCCTCGCCACAGGGGATCGAGTGATTGTGGAGGATTCGGCAACGGATTACTACTGGGGGTGTGGCTGCGATCGCACTGGCCAAAATTATTTGGGTAAAATTCTGATGAGCGTGCGCAGCGAAATTTTTCAGCGCCGGATGGGCTGATCAAAACTCAATTTTTTTTAGTTTACTTTCATTATATGAAGTTATCTAAACAAATGTCAAGTTACCGTAACAATCAATAATTCTGATAGTTAGATTTTAAGATTGCCATAAATTTATGAGATTATTATAATAATAATTATCATTTGGTTAAGTTGCTCTGCCTGTTGAAGGCAAAGACTAAAGCTGAAAGCTGCGCGATCGCAGATTTTCCTTCCCCAGCGCGCCCGAGGCGATACACTGTCGTCTCTAATCAGTGCCCCGATTAATTGTACAGATCGGTTGAGTAAAAAAATCAGGCTGATGCAGTTAAGCCCGTAGGCGTAAGCCGGGGCGTAGCCATCGCTCTCACGTCACATCAAGACTTCTTATTATCGTAATTTTTTTATTTCAAAAGGAGATTTATGCAAATCACAGAAAATACGCAAGAATTACATCACAAACTAGACAGAGAAGTTTTGGTGCGGGGGATAACTGAACGCATCCGCCAATCTCTAGAATTAGAAGATATTTTAACCAGTACGGTAGCAGAAGTGCGCTCTTTTTTGAAAACAGATCGCATCATGATGTACAAGTTTAGTGCCGACGGCAGTGGAGAAGTTGTTGCCGAATCAATTAATAACAACCGTCTCCCTTCTTTGAAAGGACTGCACTTTCCAGCAGACGACATTCCCCCCCACGCGCGGGAAATGTATGTCAGTATGCGCCAGCGGACAATAGTAGATGTTAACTCCGGGACGATCGTCCTAAGTCCCCTGGATGCCGCAGACACCGGTCAGCCTTTAGTAAATGAAGAGATACACTACCGATCGCTCGATCCTTGCCACACAGCTTACCTGATGGCAATGGGAGTGCAATCTTCCTTCGTCGTGCCGATTTTGCACCGCAGGAGCGTGTCGCAAAACAGCAAAACAGAGATCTGCGAAGCTCCCGCGTGCGTGACGAGATACGAGCCAGGAAGCTCACGTCAAACTCATATCGAACTGTGGGGACTTTTAGTGTCTCACCACTCCACCCCCCGCAATATTTCACCAACAGATTTAGAAGTAGTTCAGCTCGTAGCAGATCAATTGTCGATCGCCATTAGCCACTCGATCCTGCTCCAGCAAACCCGCTCTCAAGCCGCCCGGGAAGCCACCGTGAGCCGCATAGCAGCTTTGTTGTACGGTGGTCACGCCAACATTCAACTGCAACAGGCTTTAGAAGCCACTGTCACCGCTTTGGGTGGCAGCGGCGGCAGACTGTATCTCAACCCCCCGAAAATCAACAGTGAAAAGTTATCGGCGCCAAAGCTCGATCGAGCATTTCCCATTGCTACTAGCGATCGGACTGCTCCAGGTGATGCTACCTTTGAACTGTTCAAAGCAGGCGAGCAACCGAGACTTCCCGACTGGGAAACAGTCAGGG
>JAYUGZ010000452.1:0-4311 GCA_043767465.1 Cyanobacteriota bacterium | reverse complement strand
ACTGTTGAAGTATTAGTAAAGATGGCCGTTTCTCAAGCCGCTGCTGGTGCTGATATGGTAGCACCTTCCGACATGATGGACGGCAGAATTGGTGCCATTCGCAAAGCCTTAGATGCAGCGGGATACATCGATACGGCAATCCTGGCTTATTCAGCAAAATATGCGTCTGCTTATTATGGCCCGTTTCGGGATGCCCTCGATTCTGCCCCAAAGTTTGGAGACAAAAAGACTTATCAAATGGATGCTGCTAATGCTAGAGAAGCACTGAAAGAAGTTGCTTTGGACATCGCAGAAGGTGCAGATATTGTGATGGTAAAACCTGCTTTGGCTTATCTGGATATTATCTGCCAAGTACGCGAAGCAACTAATTTGCCCGTAGCTGCTTATAATGTCAGCGGCGAATACGCAATGATCAAAGCTGCTGGACAGTTAGGTTGGATTGATGAAAAGCGGATTATCTTGGAGACTTTGACGAGTATCAAACGAGCTGGTGCGGATTTGATTTTGACTTATTTTGCGAAGGAAGTTGCTTTGATGTTGAAATAAGGGAATTTTTTTAAGCGTTTATACTTCAGTTTTGGACGCACTCCGACAGAGAAACCGGGTTTTTTACCGAATCTGCGAGTTATATCAAATCCGGTTTACTTAAGACGAGCACCCTGGCACCCCCCTTAAAAAGGGGGGGACAAGAATGCTCTCAAAGTCCCCCTTCTTAAGGGGGATTTAGGGGGATCTCCGGGGCATAAATATGTTAAGTGAACCGTATTGAGTTATAATCAGTATTTTCGTCCATCAAACCCGGTTTCTAAGCCCCCGTGCATCCAAGAGTATAATCTTAGCGCCCCAGTTGTTTCAACTGCTGTAAAATCTTACTTCTACGACTCGCCATTTCCGGCCGAGTCAAAATTCCCTGAGACGGACTCAAAAACAATGCTACTAAAAATAACCCAGTCACAACTAACACAATGGCTGCACCAGAAGGCACATTTAAGTAATAACTAATATACATCCCCGATACACTGCTAATTATACCGACAATTGCCCCCAATCCCATCATTTGGTGCAATTCTTTAACTAATAAATAGCCAGTGATACTCGGCCCAATCAGCAGGGAAACTACTAGCACAACGCCTACTGCTTGCATACTGGCAATAATAGTCAGGGTGATTGCTGAAATTAACCCGACGTGAATTAAATTAACTGGCAATCCTATTGCTTGGGCTCCGAGGGGGTTAAATGTGTAAAATAGCAGTTCTTTATAAAAAATTTTGACAAAAATTAGGACAAATATGGAAATCCCTAAAGTCCGCCACACATCGTCAACTGTCACTCCTAAGATATCTCCAAACAAGAAACTATGTAAATCAAGTTTACTTTTTAGTAGCGTAATTAGCATGATTCCTAATGCTAAAAAGCCGGAGAAAACTAGCGCCATTGCGACATCGACTTTGACGCGGGACTGTGATTGAATCCAAGCAATGATTAAGGTGCTGAATGTCCCGGAAATAAATGCTCCTATAAAAATATCAATGCCTAAATAAAAGGCGATCGCCAATCCTGGCAATACTGCATGAGCAATCACGTCTCCTAACAATCCCATGCGTTGCACGATCAAATAAGAGCCAACTACGGAACAGAGAACACCGAGCATGACAGCGATCGCGATCGCATTCCGCATGAACTCAAATTCTAGGGGTTCTATGAGTAAATTTAACATTATTTAATCTCCCGTTCCACCAATATTACACAATCGCCATAGGCCCGCTGAATATTATCAGCGGTAATTACTTCTGACCTGTTTCCATCAGCAATTAGTTGTTTATTTATCAATAAAAATCGGTCATATTTCCTCGAAGCTTCTCCCAATTCGTGACCAATTACTAGCAAGATTTTACCTTCAGCTTTCAGTTCATCAAAAACTTCAAATAGTACGGCTTCTGTCTTTTTATCCACTCCAGAAAAAGGCTCGTCAAAGAAAAACAACTCGGCTTCTTGCGCTAATGATTGAGCTAAAAATACTCGCTGTTGTTGTCCCCCTGACAACTCCCCAATTTGGCGGTTTCTTAACTCCCAAATTCCGACTCTTTCTAAGGCGGCTTTGACAATTTCTCTGGATTGACGTGAAGGATCTCGCCACCAACCTGTATGGCGAGTCCGGGCCATCATTACTACATTTTGAACAGAAATCGGATAGTCCCAGTCAATCTGCGATCGCTGCGGCACATAAGCCACCTCTCCTAGCTGCTTAGAAAGTGCGCGATCGCGATACCTGACAACCCCATTTTCCGTCGGAATTAACCCCAGAATCGCCTTCACCATCGTACTTTTCCCCGCGCCGTTAGGCCCTATTACCCCCACGATTTGCCCCGGTTCCAAGCTGAAGCTGACATCCTCAACAGCGGTAACGCCTCGGTAGTTGACAGCGAGATGCCGAACCTCTAACATAGTAAAATTGAGTGATAATGATTCTCATTTATAATAGCACAAAGGAGAAACAGACAATGTTACAAAAATTCAAATTCAAAAGCCTTGCTGTGTTTGGCTTGATGATGGCTGCTGGATCGAGTAGCGCGGAGTCAACTTTTTCACAGACAAATCAAAATCAGATTGTCGCCCAAAGTCGTCCGCAAGTCGTAGCAACGTCTACAGTTATTTGCGGTTTAACGAAGGAAATAGCTGGCAATACTATTGACCTCAAATGCTTGGTAGATGCAGGTTCAGACCCCCACGTTTACCAGCCCAAACCGGACGATCGCAAAGCAATTGAGCAAGCAAAATTAATTTTATACAGCGGCTATGATTTTGAACCAAGTTTAATTCGATTAATTAAAGCCAGTTCCAATAAATCAGCGAAAGTTGCTGTAGGTGAAGCAGCAGTACCCAAAGCACTAGAGATTGAAGAAGATGGCAAAAAAGTTTCCGATCCGCACGTTTGGCACGATGCTAAAAATGGCATGGCTATGGCAAAAGTTATTAACACTCAGCTCAGTAAGCTCTTGCCAAACCAAGCATCTGTTTACAATACAAAAACTCAACAAATCACCTCAAATCTCACAAAAATAGATACATGGATTAAAGCAGAAGTTGTCACAATTCCGGCGAAACAGCGCAAGCTTGTCACTACTCACGATGCTTTCGGTTACTACTCAAAAGCTTACGGAATTCCAGTAGTAGGAGCCTTAGAAGGTCTTAGTACCGATGAAGCGCCAACACCAACGCGGGTGGCTCAATTAGTTAGGGAAATTAAGGCTTCTGGAGTGCCGACAATTTTTGCTGAATCCACGATTAATCCTAAATTAATTGAGGCCGTGGCAAAGGAAGCTAAGGTTAAAGTTTCGCCGCGAGAATTATTTGCTGATGGTTTGGGAGAACCGGGAAGTGAGGCTGATACTTATCAGAAAATGCTAGTTGCGAATACGCGGACAATTGTCGAAGGTTTGGGTGGTAAATATACTCCTTTTAAACCTTGATGAAGGAACTGCAAAGGCACAGTAGTTGAAGGGCGAAAGTCGGTTGAAACTCACCGAAGAGCACCATTCTTAATAAAGGGATTATTCGTGGGGAGTAGGGGACGAGGGCGGGTTTATTTAACCTATTTGCAAGTTTCAAATCCCTTGGCGAACCCGCCCCCACTCCTTAAAGCTTTCTTGAGAGGCGATCGCTCTTAGCATTTGAGTATCAATTATAGCTAATTTTTATCAATAAGTCGGAAATTACACTTGATTCTCAAGAGCCACCATCTACTGTATCTGCAACTACACAGCGGGCGATCGTCTTCGAGGGCTGCGCTAACGGAGTTGGGAATATCGGTCGGATAGCTGATCGAGCAACTTATGCCCTGTAAAACACAGACACACATACTGTGGAGTTCCGAAACGTCTTTTACAGCACCGCGTCAGGGTTTCAACCTTAGCCGTGCATAGTAGCTGTGATTACAAAGATTCATCATCCGCTCTTGCCTAGGAGACAGGAAAATCGGTAAACTCTACAAAATTAGTTGACATATATTCTCAATTAGCTTAAACTGTACATCATATCCAAAGTAGCGATCGCGCTAAACCTAAATACTATGGCTTTTTCAACCTACACTCCAGCCTTGTACCCGAATTTGAGACAGCAGACTTTCACCAGCCGTCAGTTAGTGACCTTGCCCTTCAACGGCTTACTGCGGATTGAACGAGGGGCTGTCCGAGCCGTGACTTGGAGCGAACAGGGAACACCAATGACGGCTGGTGAAAGTCTGCTGTCTCAAATTCGGGTACAAGGCTGGAGTGTAGGTTGAAAAAGCCATAGTATTTAGGTTTAGCGCGA
>JAYUGZ010000451.1:0-1674 GCA_043767465.1 Cyanobacteriota bacterium | reverse complement strand
AGAGATAGGGGAGTACGCGGAGAGTGGGTTAGAATGATATTAAGATTCGGCTTACCAGATAGTAGTTAAGTCTAAGCTGAATTCGGGCAATACATCTTCGCCATCGAGTGTTGTGGGATAATTTTGGATTTCTATCTCTTTACCAGAGCGATAAATTTCCACTTGACGATCTTGGGGATTGATTAACCAGCCCAAGCGGACACCATTAGTTAGATAACTTTGCATTTTACGTTGTAATGGGGGCAACCTATCGCTCGAAGATCTTAGTTCGATGACAAAATCTGGTGCGATCGGGATAAACTGATTTAAACTAATACCTATTAATCGAAAACTTTCGATCCACGATACATCTGGAGATGGTTTGCTACCATCAGCTAAGATGTATCCAGTCGAAGAATCAAATGCTCTGCCTAATTTAGCTTGACGGTTCCAAATGCCTAATTGTACGACTAAATCGAAGTTCCGTTCGCCCGTATCGCCAAATGCTGGAGGCATGATTACTAATTCTTTATCTCCATTTATTTCGATTCTTAGATCGGGATTTGCCGCACACAATTGATAAAATTGTTCGTCACTCAATTGCATCAAACTCACGTCGAGAGCGATCGTACTAGTTGGTAAATCTAAACTTGCAACCATTAGTTATATCTCCACTGCAAATTGGATATCCATTTTCATTATAGATCGGCATTGGCAGATACCGATCGCGACACGTCTTTTAATCGCGGTTAAATTTTTACTATGTCACACTAATACTAGTCTATTTAACCCGCGCAGGCGGGTTTTGATTATGTAGGCGCGGTTTTAACCGCCAGCTCCCTAATTAACCCGCCTTGATATCTCATAAGTCATCAGATCGTAAGCCATCCGGGTATTGGGGAAAATCGCTCGCGCTGACTGCAATAGATCGTCTAAAACGATCGGATTGCCTGGAGCATAACGAGGACTAAAATGGGTGAGAATTAATTCCTTAGCACCTGCACCGAGAGCTACCTGAGCCGCCATCGTCGAAGTAGAATGCAGCCTGTCGAATGCCATATCTGCATCTTCATGGGCGAAGGTAGATTCATGTACCAATACATCAGTATCTTGAGCTAATTCAACCGAATTGTCACAGTAAACCGTATCTGTACAGTAGACAAACTTGCGACCAATTTCAGTTTCTCCACACAAGTCTTTCCCGTTAATAATCCGTCCATCGGGTAACGTCACCGTCTCACCATTTTTCAGTTTGCCATAAATTGGCCCAGAAGGAATGCCCAGTTCTTTGGCTTTTTCGAGATTGAATCTACCAGGCCTGTCGGTTTCACTGACTCGATAACCAAATGCCGGAACTTTATGCTTGAGGGGAATGCAAGTAACCGTAAAATCAGCTTCTTGGTAAACTATCCCAGGTTCGATCGTATGTACCTTAATGGGATAATTAAAATGGGTATAGGAATACTTCTGACAAGCCCGCAGATATTCATCCAATCCCTTGGGGCCATAAATATCGATCTTATCAGGACTTCCAGCCATACCATAGGTAGCCAACAACCCCATCAACCCAAAAATATGGTCGCCATGCAGATGAGTCACAAATATCCGGCGAATCTGACTGATTTTGACATCACAGCGCAATAACTGATGCTGAGTGGCTTCACCGCAATCAAACAGCCACACCTCCGCTCGCTG
>JAYUGZ010000450.1:0-10755 GCA_043767465.1 Cyanobacteriota bacterium | reverse complement strand
ACGAAGACCAAACTATTCGTTTGTACGATCGCACAAATTCCGGTTTACCAGTCAAAACCTTTGACTTTACCAACTCTCTCGGCTTGACGGATATCTCCGGTGGCCTTCCCAGAGAAGTGGACATCGAAGCTTCTACCCGACTCGGCAACCGCATTTACTGGATGGGTTCCGAAAGCAACGCTAGCAACGGCAACTCGCGACCGAACCGCAACCGCTTGTTTGCTACCGATATCTCCGGCAGCGGTGCGACAACTACTATCACCTACGCCGGTCAGTATAACAACCTGAAAGGCGATCTGATCGCGTGGGGAAATACGAATGGTTTCAACTTTACTGCTAGTGCGGCTGCGGGCAAAATCCCAGAAGCTACTACCCTAGACGGTTTCAATATCGAAGGTTTGACGTTTGCACCTGACAACGCTACCGCTTACGTTGCATTCCGGGCGCCGCAAGTTCCCGCAACCGATCGCACAAAAGCTTTAATTGCACCGATTACCAACTTTGCCAGCTTGGTAACAGGAACGGCTACTAGCGCGACAATTGGTGCTCCGATTCAATTAGATTTGGGCGGGCGCGGGATTCGCAGTATCGATCGCAATGCTAACAACCAATACCTAATTGTCGCAGGCCCAGCCGACAGTGCTACGGGGACTGCGCCGAAGGATTTCCGGTTGTATACTTGGACTGGAAATGCTGCTGATGCGCCACAAGTGCGATCGGCAAATTTGACAGCTTTGAATGCAGGCGGTAGTTTTGAATCAATCGTAGAAGTGCCGAGTAATTTAACTGATAGTAGTCAGATTCAGCTATTAGTTGATAACGGCGACAATGTGTGGTACGCAGACGGGATAAGTTCTAAAGACTTGCCGCAAGACAACTTCCAGAAATTCCGCACCGATACGATAACTTTGGGTAGTTCTCCGGTTCGTATTCGTAACATTCAAGGCGCAAGTCACACTTCACCTTTAGCCACTCAAACTGTTAGCAATGTTCCCGGTGTAGTAACAGCCCTAATTGCCACTGGTAGCAGTCGCGGTTTTTATATGCAAGACCCGACTACCGACACCGGGGCGAATCCAAATTCTACATCGGAAGCGGTTTTTGTGTTCCTGGGAAGTTCAACAATACCGAATCCTACTGTCGGACAATCGGTACAAGTAAGTGGTCGAGTTGACGAATTCCGCCCCGCTAACAACGCTACCAATCTTACTACTACCCAAATTAATGCTACGGTTGCTGGGGCTGCTGTAGGGGCGATCGCATCCCTCGGAACAATTACTCCAACTATTATCGGTACCGGCGGCCGCATTCAACCGACAACCTCCATTCAAAACGACTTCACTGCTGCTGGTAATGTCGAAACAGGAGGCGATTTCGACCCGACAACCGAAGGCATCGACTTCTACGAAAGCTTAGAATCAATGCTCGTACAAGTCAACAATCCCGTTGTTGTCGGCCCCACAAACGAGTTTGGCGAATTCTACGTTTTGCCAGATAACGGCGCAAATGCTACGGGTAGAACAAGTCGCGGCGGGATTGCCATTTCTGCTACCGATTTTAACCCGGAACGCATTCAGATTGATGATACTTTGCTGAATCCTCCCACCAACGGCAGCTTGTCGCCTGTTACCAACGTCGCCGACAAATTAAGCACAGTTACGGGCATCATCGGTTACAGTTTCAGCAATTACGAGCTTTTAAATACTGCTCAAATTCCTCAAGCCAGCGTTACATCCGGCGGACTGACTAAGGAAGTTACAAGCCTAACTGGAAGTGCCAACCAGCTAACAGTTGCTACTTTCAACGTCGAAAACTTAGACCCCAGCGACACCGCCAAATTCCCAGCCATCGCCACCCGCATTGTCACCAATCTGAAAAGTCCTGACATTCTCAACATTGAGGAAATTCAAGACAACAATGGCGCTACAAATGACGGTGTAGTTGCGGCTGACACAACTTACAACACCTTAATTACGGCAATTAAAACAGCAGGCGGCCCGACTTATGAATTCCGGCAAATTAACCCGGTAAACAACCAAGACGGCGGCGAACCGGGCGGCAATATTCGAGTCGGATTCTTGTTCAATCCCAGCCGCGTTACTTTTGTCGATCGCGCTGGCGGCACTTCCACAACCGCAACAACGGTTAGCAACGTTAGCGGCGCGCCCGTACTGTCAGCAAGCCCCGGCAGAATTGACCCGACTAATGCAGCATTTAATACCAGCCGCAAGCCTTTAGTCGGTGAATTTGTATTCAACGGCCAATCGGTATTTGTAATTGCGAATCACTTCAATTCCAAAGGAGGCGATCAACCGCTTTTCGGCCCCAACCAACCGCCTGTTCTCAGTTCAGAAACTCAGCGCCGCCAGCAAGCACAAATTGTCAACGATTTTGTCGATCGCATTTTGGCAGTAGATGCCAATGCGAATGTAATTGTTGCCGGAGATTTGAATGATTTTCAGTTTTCCGAAACGCTGAATATTGTGCGGGGAATTCCCGGCGGTAGCGGGACTGCTGTGCTGCAAAACCTCATCGAAACTCTGCCGGATAATGAGCGCTACACTTACAATTTCCAAGGCAACGCCCAGGTTCTCGACCACATTTTAGCTAGCAATAATTTAGCTAAAAACTTAGCCGGATTTGATGTTGTTCACATCAACTCAGAATTTGCCACACAAGACAGCGATCACGATCCGAGTGTCGCCCGGTTTAACATTGCCTTACCGACGGTAACTATTACTGCGACAGACGCCGCAGCAGCCGAATCTGGTGCAAATCCTGGTACTTTCCGCATTACGCGATCGGGGAGTACCGCACTGCCGCTGACAGTCAATTATACAACTGCTAGCGGTACGGGTTTTGCCACCAGCAGTGATTACACGCCGAATTTAACGGGTAGCATTATCATTCCAGCAGGTCAATCTTTTGCGGATGTTACTATTACCCCAATTGACGACAGCCTTGTGGAAGGTAGCGAGGCTGTGAAGCTGACTTTAGTCGGTACGGCTGCTTACAATTTGGGGACTGCTGGTACTGAAACGGCGACCGTGGCGATCGCCGATAACGATGTATTAGCGCCGGGAACATTTAATTTCAGCAGCGGCACTTACAGCGTTAATGAAAACGGCACAACTCAAACAATAGCAGTTACTCGTACAGGTGGTAGCAATGTTTCCGCATCTGTCAGTTACGGCACTGCTGACGGTAGCGCCACCGCCGGAAGTGACTACACTGCTACGTCGGGTACGTTGAACTTTTTGTCTGGCGAAACTAGCAAAACTTTCACTATTCCGATTACTAACGACACCTTAGTAGAAGGTAATGAAACTGTCAATCTCAGCTTGACAAATGCCACAAATAATGCAAGTTTGGGAAATCAGAAAACGGCGATTTTGACGATCGTCGATACGACAGCAACTCCAACTCCAACCCCGACGGGGGCGGGCACGGGGGCACCGCCCCTACAGACGCCCACGCCTACGCCCACACCCGATCTAAGCTGTATTGGCGATCGCCTTGAACGACCAAACCTCGATCGACCAAATCCAGTCGATAATACCATCAACGGCAATTCCGGCATCTTCATTGGTACTGCCAAAAACGACGGATATTTTGGTACAAACAGCCCCAATATCTTCGATGCCAAAGCAGGTAACGACAACCTAATTGGTGGCAACAGCGCCGACCTTTTAAACGGCAACGAAGGCAACGATTTTATTAACGGCTACAAGGGAGACGATATCCTGTTGGGCGGCAAAGGAAACGACATCATTCTTGGCGGTTTTGGTAAAGATGTTATTTTCGGGAATCAAGGAAACGATTCACTTAACGGGCAAGAAGATGATGACTTAATCTTGGGCAATGAAGGTAACGATTTTATCGACGGCGGCAAAGGAAACGATACTTTGTTCGGCGGAAACGGTCAGGATTTAATCCTAGGTAGCGGAGGCAATGATACTCTCTTTGGAGAACTTGGGGACGATACTTTGTCTGGCGATGCCGGAAATGACCTCCTTTATGGGGGTCAAGGTAATGATTTAATTGACGGCGGTAAGGGCAATGATTCGATTTATGGAGACCAAGGTAACGATACGCTTCTCGGTTGCGAAGGCAACGATATTTTGTTTGGAGGTTTAGGCAACGACAGCTTAATTGGCGGTTTAGGCAATGACACATTTGTCCTCGGAAACAATCTCGGACTTGATGTTATTTCCGATTTTGTCAAAGGCGAAGATGTGTTAGGATTGTCTGGTGGTTTGAGTTTCAATCAATTGGAAATTAGTCAGAGTAATAATAATGCTTTGATTAAAGTGAGTGGAATTGCGATCGCCTCTTTGATCGGAGTTAATGCCTCCCTAATTAGTGTTAACGATTTCCGCACAATTTAAGCACAGTAATATGATGCCCCGGATCGTAGCTTCTCAATCATCGAGAAAATCACGAATTCGGGGCACCCTACGACAATAATTTTTGGCGGTTAAAAACCAATAGGGTTCAGTTAACACTGCTAATTCCCCGGAGATCCCCCTAAATCCCCCTTAAGAAGGGGGACTTCGCAGCACCTTCTTGTCCCCCCCTTTTTAAGGCTACCGTGTACACACAAGTGGATTATGAGCTAGTTTCCACCCCACAAAGATGGATTCAAATAGCCGGAGTCCGTGAACCAGGGTAGGCATTCCCGGAGGTCTCTGAGAACTATAACCAGACCAACCACCCAGCCGAGCAATCAGCCAAACTGCCCAAGGCAAACAGGCTCTCGGATGGGGGTTTTTCTGCTTTTGTGTGTTGCCTTCTAAAGTGTCGGCAATTTGGGACAAGCATTCCTGTTGGTCAACAGAGAAAGTCAGAGAAGCTGGTAAGTCAGAATTATCACGTCCTTCGACCAGTTGTAAGGTTCGCACGGCAACTCCTAATGCCAGGATGGTGAGTCGTTGAATGGCTGTGACCGACTCTAGCTGTGTAGCTTCGAGATTTAATCCAGCTTTTTTTAGGGTTGCAAAAAGTTGTTCAATGCGCCATCGCCACTGATACCATTTAATGACTTGTAGTGCTTGTTATAAACAAACTACTGAGTGAGTAGTGAGTAATCGCCAATGAATCGCTTCTTGCCCCAATGGTGGATTAACTTCCTCAGCTTCGACTGCGTTCATAGTGATACTGGGCGGATAATTTTGGGTACTCAATTGATCTGGGCGTTGAATCTGCACAGTTGTACACCGAACATTTAGCAATGCTTCTCGCGCTATTCGACCAATGCGTTGGTCGGAGGGTACATTAATTGTATAAGTACCCTGACAAGGCTGTTCTCTTAAGTAGGTATAAAACGATTGTGACTTGTATAACAACCGACGGTCTTGACAAGCTCGGACTAATACATGATTTTGTTGATCGGGTACGGTAGCAAAGTTTTCATACAAGTCACTTTCGCGGTCGCCAATATGAGTCACAAGCCTAGCACCACCGTTAATTAAGCACCTTTGACTACGCTCTGCCGATGCCAACCACTTGTAGGATTCTTTCTTCTCTATCGGCAATTTTTGATATTTTCGTTCATGCTTATCCTGATGAGAATGCTCTCGACTCCACAGTTGCACTGTGCTTAATCCCAATGGAAAGCCACTTTCGCTATCCAAAACCAACGTTGGATGAATATAAAATCCCACATCTGTGTTATTACCAACTACTCCTAAGTCCAGGGGTTTTAGTCGTCCGGCATGAGACTGCAAATTTATTTCACTGCTATCACTTATCGCTAATACGTGCCGTCCGAATACTTGCTCTTGGCAATGCTCTGCCAGACTCCGCACTAATTCTGCTAC
Source organism: Cyanobacteriota bacterium (assembly GCA_043767465.1). Lineage (GTDB taxonomy): Bacteria > Cyanobacteriota > Cyanobacteriia > Cyanobacteriales > Microcoleaceae > Microcoleus. The sequence goes on along the minus strand of JAYUGZ010000450.1, from coordinate 4,936 downwards.
TGTCACGTTCTGGTTCTCTAAAAATCGATAGTATCCCACTTGTTGCGCTCGATTTCGACTAATTTGACGAATATTTACGGATTGATGTTCGCGCATTGCTTCATACAATGCCGCCCCCTTTTTACCAGCCGAGGGTCTCCAAATGCTGTACCTTCGGTATGTTTGGCGTGAGTCAGTATGGGATTGTTCACGGTAATTGCTCCTGTTAAATTCTTGGACCAGCAAAAAAAGGACAGTGGTGAGCTAGTCGCTTGAAACCCTTGATTTTTCAGAAATTACAGCGAGTATCCCGATCGCCCTGAAAGCCTTATTATATCATTGAGCATCACAAGCTGTCCTTCGTTTTGCTAGTTTATTTTGACTTGTGTGTACACGGTAGCCTTTTTAAGGGGGGCTAGGGGGATCTGTCTTATCTCAACCGTATTGGGTTAAAAACCTAAGCTTCCACCTCAGAAGCCCGCAGTTGTCCGCAGGCGGCATCTGCTTCTAAGCCGCGAGAATACCGCACGCTAACTGCAATTTTCTTCTCTTTCAAAACCGTAACGAAATTGTTAATTCGATTGGGAGTCGGTCGCTGATATTCAGCTTCTTGAATCGGATTGTAAGGAATCAAATTGACGTGACACTGAAAACCGCGCAACTGACTTGCTAACTCGGCTGCGTGTTCTGGCAAGTCGTTCACATTAGCTAACAGCACGTATTCAAAGCTCAATCTGCGCCCAGTCGATCGCACATATTCGCGGCATTCTGCCATTAACTCACCCAAAGGATAAGGGTGGGCGCTGGGAATCAACTCTTCACGCAGTCTTTGATTGGAAGCGTGGAGGCTGACGGCGAGGGTAACTTGCAGTTGATGTTCGGCTAGTTGGCTGATGCGATTGCGGATTCCGACTGTGGAAATGGTGATGTTGCGCTGTCCAATTCCTACGTCTTGATTCAAACATTTGACAGCATTTACAACATTATCGAAATTTAGCAGGGGTTCGCCCATACCCATAAATACGATGTGGCTGACTCGGCGGCCGAAATCTTGCTGTACTGTCAAGACTTGATCGACGATTTCGTTTACTTCTAAATTGCGCTTGAAACCGCCTTTACCCGTAGCGCAAAAGTCGCAGCCCATGGCGCAGCCAACTTGGGCTGAGACGCATACAGTCAGGCGTTTGTCGGTGGGAATGCCGACGGTTTCAATGATTTGACCGTCTGCCAATTTTAAGAGATACTTTACGGTGGCGTCTGGTGCGACCGATCGCAAATGAATAGTCGATCGCCCGATCGGAATTTTAGCAACAGTCTCGCGCCACTGTTTCGAGAATACAGAAATATCAGAGATTGATCGCGCGCCTCTCTCATAAATCCACTGGTACAACTGCTTCCCGCGATAAGCAGGTTGCCCATTTTGCTGCACCCACTCCGTTAACTCAGCCAAACTCGCGCCCAACAACGGCGGAATTTTACCAGACTCAACAGCCAAAGCAGCAGTCTTGCGAGACTGATTCGCATCCCTGGAATTACCAGAAGAGTACACCTGAGAAACGGAAGTAGGAGACATAGGTCATCAGAAAATTTAAAGCCACCCTCTATATTAAAACTTTTCGACCAAAACTGCCGTAGATCCTCAAAAAAGCGAAGTCTCGATCCCCCTCGCATCCCCCTTAAGAAGGGGGACTTTGAGAATAATCCGGTTCCCCCCTTTTTAAGGGGGGTTAGGGGGGATCTTATTGTGGACTCACAAAGAAAACTCCAGACAAAAATGTCCGCAACAAAGTTAATTTTTGGCAAATTCCCCAAATATTGCATCTAAATGACCGCCGCCACCTAAAATAAACTCTGTAGTTTGTGAAAGGGTATGCAAATTTGATAGCTTTCTACCACAATTAATGCAACTTTTATGGTGCTAAATATTCTGGCGCTGCCCTTAGCGTTTCAATTTACATCCCCAGGCCCGATAATCTTTCAACTCGGCCCCGTAGCCATTCGCTGGTACGGGCTGTTGATAGCTTCTGCCGTCTTGATTGGGGTCAGTCTGTCCCAATACTTGGCCGAAAAGCGCAACGTCAACCCGGAATTGCTGGGCGATTTGGCAATTTGGCTGGTTCTGGGCGCTATTCCCTGCGCTCGAATTTACTATGTGGCTTTCGAGTGGCAGCAATACGCCCAGAGGCCTGAAGATATTCTGGCGATTTGGAAAGGCGGAATTGCCATTCACGGCGCGATTTTGGGCGGAACGATCGCAGCTTTAATTTTTGCGAAAATTCAGCGAGTTTCTTTTTGGCAATTGGCAGATTTAATCGCCCCTTCAGCAATTCTCGGTCAGGCGATCGGACGCTGGGGAAATTTCTTTAACTCGGAAGCTTTTGGTAGTCCTACGGATTTGCCTTGGAAACTCTATATCCCTCCCAACAGTCGCCCCCCCGCCTACGCTAGTTTTGAATACTTCCATCCCACATTTCTCTACGAATCTCTGTGGAATTTGACAGTATTTGGGCTGCTGCTGACTTTGTTTTTCCGCGATTTGCAGGGCAAAATTAGGTTGAAAATTGGGGCTTTGTTTTTGGTTTACATCGCAGCTTACAGCTCCGGTAGAGTCTGGATTGAAGGGTTGCGAACTGATAGTTTGATGTTCGGGCCGCTGCGGGCTGCACAGATGGTAAGCTTGACTGGAATCGTTTTAGGATTGGGCGGGTTGGCATGGCTTTATTTGGTCGATCGACCTTTGCCAGATGTTGTCTCACCCACGGGCGATCGCACAAAGGTTGCTCCCAAATCCCCAGAGGATCAATAAAAAACCCCAGAGACGTTAGTCTCTAGGGCTCAAAACCAGGGTGCATCTACCATCCCTTACTTCCAACCAAAATAGGTGCATCCGGAAGCGCCGGTAAATTTAGCAAATTTTTTTAGCAGCCATGAGTTTGACAGAGATTGCATCCCTAATTCCAGGCGTATACATTGTAGGTGCAGGGCCGGGAGACCCGGATTTGTTGACTGTTAAGGCGCAAAAATTACTGGCTGCGGCTGATGTCATATTATTTGCTGATTCCCTAGTCCCAGAGCAAATTTTGCAGGGGGTGCGCGCGGATGCTGAAGTTATCCAAACAGCGGATAAGACTCTCGAAGAGATTGTACCTTTGATGGTGGAGCGAGTGCGCGACGGCAAAAGCGTCGTCCGTCTGCATTCCGGCGATCCTTGTCTCTACGGCGCAGTCGGCGAACAAATGCAAGCTTTGGCCTCTGCGGGTATAAATTTTGAAGTAATCCCGGGAATTAGCGCTTTCCAACTGGCGGCAGCTAAACTTAAAATTGAGTTGACTGTTCCGGGAATTGTGCAGACAATTATTTTGACGAGAATTAGCGGCCGCACTGAAGTACCAGAACGTGAGGAATTGGCGAGTTTAGCAGCCCATCAAGCGAGTTTGTGCTTGTATTTGAGCGCGCGCCATGTCGAACAAGCTCAAGCTAAGTTGATTGAACATTACCCATCTGATTTGCCTGTGGCGATTTGTTATCGGTTGGGCTGGCCGGATGAGAAGATTGTGCTGGTTCCTCTTGACAAAATGGCGATCGCCACTCACGAACATAATTTGATCAGAACGACGATGTATGTAATTAGTCCGGCGTTAGGAAAAGAAGCCCAAGGGCGATCGCGCTTATACCATCCAGATCACGATCGGCTGTTCCGTCAGTAGTTATTAGTTATTGGTTATTGGTTATTGGTTATTGGTTATTGGTTATTGGTTATTTGTTATTGGTTGGTTCCTATTCCCTATACCCAATGCCCTATACCCAATGCCCAATGCCCGGCGCGGGCCTTCTTCCCAATAACCAATAACCAATGCCCAATGACCTGTTTGGCCAATGCCCAATGCCCAATGCCCAATGCCCCATGCCCTATTCCCCATTACAAATGAAAGATTTAACTCGCAGACAATTTATCACTGTCACCGCATTAACCGCCGGATTTGCTTTAGCAGTTCATCCTATTTCTTTGGCAACCATTACCACAGATGCAGCGGGTTTAGTTGCAGGTGAAGTCAAAATCCCCGTGAAAGATGGGCCGATTCCAGCTTACAGGGCAATGCCAGCTAGCGGTAGCAATTTTCCAGTAATTTTAGTGGTTCAAGAAATCTTCGGGGTTCACGCGCACATTCAAGATATTTGCCGCCGTTTTGCTAAATTAGGTTATTTGGCGATCGCCCCAGAAATGTATTCCCGTCAAGGTGATGTTTCTAAAATCACCGACATTCAAGAAATTATCAGTAAAGTGGTTTCTAAAGTTCCCGACGCTCAAGTTATGTCAGATTTAGATGCTACCGTCGATTGGGCGCAAAAGTCGGGAAAAGGCAATATTGATAAGTTAGGGATTACCGGATTTTGCTGGGGAGGCAGAATTGTGTGGCTGTACTCTTCCCACAACCCGAAAGTAAAAGCTGGCGCGGCTTGGTACGGGCGTTTGGTTGGCGATTCTACGGCTTTGACTCCCAAACAGGCGATCGACCTTGCAGCAACTTTGAAAGTGCCTGTATTGGGGCTTTACGGTGGCAAAGACGACTCAATTCCCCAGGATACTGTCGAGAAAATGCGGCAAGTTCTCAAAACTGGCAGCAGCGGTTCCGAAATCGTGGTTTATCCAGATGCGCCGCACGGTTTTAACGCCGACTATCGCCCGACTTACCGGGAAAAAGAAGCCAATGATGCTTGGAAAAAGCTGCAAGATTGGTTTAAGAAGCACGGAGTTGCATAACATTCCCAATCATTATTTGCAGGGGCGGGTTTTACCAACAATCTGTAATTCACATCCAGAATACCTATAAACCCGCCCTGACTGAGCGACAGAATTTTATCCCTAGGACTTACCTACGGGAACTCAGAAACCGGGTTTTTTGCGAAAATCCTCTCTCATCGTCACAGATTAGGTAAAAAACCCGGTTTCTTTGGT
>JAYUGZ010000449.1:0-10778 GCA_043767465.1 Cyanobacteriota bacterium | reverse complement strand
GCGATATCTCTGATAAAATAGTCGGCTGCTGGATATTTTTTAGCATCTATTTGATCGAAAAAGTGAGCTTTTCTCCTTTCGACATCGTAACTGGAAATTAAACAAGGTTTCAGTAGTTCGCTGAGTTTGCAATCTCTAAAGTTTTCCCGAAAAAATTGTTCTAAGGCATCGCTGGGATATTTCTCATCTATTAAACCGTCTAGAGATCGAAGTTTTTGCCAAAATGAACTCTTAAAAACGTCGCGGCCGCTCTTGATGGAAAAATTAACAGCTTCTTGGGCCGTCCACCGAGGCCTGCTGGGATTTTCGGTGTCGGGACACAAATAGAGGCAAGTTAAAATTCCTCCCGCACTTGTGCCGGCGATTAAATCAAAATAGTCAGCTATTCTGGCATCTGGGTTGCCACTTTTTTGTTGTAGCTTTGACTCAAGGCTAACTCCAACTTGCGCGGGGATAATTCCTCTAATTCCGCCTCCATCTATGGATAAGACTCTGGTATATTTAGCCATAATTATTGCCTCTTTTCGATGTTTGCTGGTTTTCTATAGTCTTGGATGCAAAAGTGGTTTGACTCGCGAGTGCTGTAGGGACACTCCAAAAGCCCATTAGTATCAACTTAAGACTAAATTCCTTTCAGACTATGGCTTATATCCAAGTCTCGATCCCCCTAAATCCCCCGAAAGCAAGGGGGACTTTGAGAAATGCTCTTGTCCCCCCCTTTTTAAGGGGGTGCCAGGGTGATATAGACTCGACTACAACCCTGATCTAGATATGGTTTCAGGCTTAAGTTGACACTAATGGCCAGTGCCGTGTCCCTACCTCTGCTGCGTCTAAGACAGCCCTAATCTAACATTTTAAATCTAGATTTAATTGGCGGGCGGCGATCGTGTAGCGAAAAATGTATTCTACAATTTCTACGTAATTGTAGGCGGCGGCTGGCGAGTTTGCCCAGACTGTGATGCCGTGATCGCGAATTAACAAAGCGGGTACAGAGGGCACACAACTGGCAAAATATTCGCAAATTTCCTGGGCTATCTTCGGCACTTCCAAATAATTTGCAAATAAGGGTATCGCCACTTGCGGGTTTTCCTCCCACACCCCCAAACCTTTGAGCATTTCGATCGCAGGTAAAGGCACTGCATCGCCGGAGACTATCCGAGAAACTAAGTTTGCCTCGATCGAGTGAACGTGATAGCAAGCTTGAGCGTCTGGAAAACAATTGTAAACGGCTAAATGAATGCTGGTTTCGGCGGAAGGGTGGCTGTCGGGTGATTGTTGCTCGACGATCGCACCGCTGGAACTTATTCTGATAAAATCTGCTTCAGTTAAGTGCCCTTTCTGGCGCCCGCTAGCAGTAATCCAAAAACTGCCATCTGGTAAGCGGGCTGAAAGATTGCCGGCAGTCCCGGCCATCCAACCGCGATCGTAAAAATGTTTGGCTGCTGCAATTAAATCCGATCTCAAATCGCCACTCATTTTCTGCAAATCCTCAGCTTTTGATCTATCTTTTAGGTTGATAGGAATTGCGCTAGCCTATCTAAACGTAGGGTGCTTATGGGCGCACCTTACCAATACATATAGCCTAAACTGCGATTTTTGCGCAATTCCTAGTTTAGTTTTAACTCCATTTCTGGGACAAATTTTCCAACACGTCGAAAAAATTATCCCATTTAGTATACGGCTTTTGCTGTTCGTCCAGATATTCGGCAAGCCGATCGCGCGCAAACACCGAATTCGCCTGCAAAGCCATATTAAAATCCGTCACCGAATCTCCGATCGCCACCTGTTCAGAAGCCGGGTGCAGGCGCATCACCCGCACCTTAGACACCAATTCTGCATCTCCTTCAAACTCAGAATTGACTTGCAAGCAAGGGCCGCTAGCGTCCACATCCACAGCGTAAATAGCGATCGCCCGGTGTGCCAAATCGCCCATCACCGCCTCTACCATGATCCGCAGCCCGCCAGAAACGATTGCAAAATCCACCTTTTGCGCCTCCAAAAAATCCAGCAATTCCACCAATCCCGGCCGCATCAGCTTTCCCCTAGAAAATTCCACAATTTCCCCATAACATTCCGAGGGAATAGACTCTAGTAACTGCCGCACTCCCGATCGCAAACTCAGCCTTCTAGCGTAGATTTCCGGCATCAGTTGAGACGACAATTCCGGTGCGAAACGCTTCAGCATTGCCACAAAAGTTTCTTCAACAGTTATCGTGCCGTCAAAGTCGCAGAACACCACCCGTTTCTGATTGTTCGGGATAGGAAATTTTTGCTGGTCATCGGTTATTTTCAGTCGCACAATAGAGAGATAACATAAAAAGTTTACACAATTTATCGTACACTATCGAGCAACAGAGACAGCGACGGGCAAAAACTAATAGCTGCGCGCTGTTTTTTGGGAAATCGCCCGCAGGATTTTATGCAGATTCTTCGAGAGAATCTTCGTCGAGGGAATCTTCGTCGAAGGAATCTTCGTCGAAGGAATCTTCGTCGAGGAATGCTTCTATTTCCTGCTTTTGATTTTTAGTCTTTTGGGGAGTGGCCTTAGCAGGCAAACAGATCAAATTATCATCCTCAGTATTAATCAAACCTTTCGATCGCAATTTCCCCATCAGCCGCGTCACCGTCACCCGCGTCGAGCCAATGGCGCTGCCAATTTGAGCGTGAGTCAAGGCCCAAGGTAAGCGATAGCCCCGAACCACATCCGGTTCTGCCTCACCTACGTAAGGTTCGCCGAACTCTTCGATCAACAAAGTGAGAAAACCCAGCAATCGGTCGATCGTGCGGCGCTGTCCCAAAGTGCTTAGCCAGAGCAGTTTCCGCTGGTGCTGGTAGCGAAACGCATCCAAAATTTCCCGGCGGAAGTGAGGCCAATTATCCAAATCGTGCCAATACATCCACACTACGTGAGTTTGATCGGCGTGAGCGAAAGCTTGGAGCGTAAACGGGGACTGAGCAACCAGTTCAAAGGGCTGACCCGCGCCGACGAAGCCCAAAAAAGCTTCTTCTGTAGTTTTGCTAGCGGACTTTAACCCCGGCTTCGCAGTAGCGCTAACTTGAGCGCTACCTACGAGCCGCACAGAACCTTTCTGCACTAAATACAGCAGTCCGGGTCTGGCGGGAATCTTTTCGTCTTTGCTAAAAGTGCGGCAGCGGTAGTGTTCCTGGGCCCAATCGATAATTCGCTGCCAAGTGATAAAAGGTCGATCGATCGTCTCTAGAGGAGTGGAAGTTGATTGCATAAGTGAGGCTCTGGGATATATTGAAGTGAGAAAAACAGCTTTGGCGAGCATTGCGATACAAAGTGAGACAACCAACCCCCGATCGAGCTTGCACGCTTCTTAACTGTGCTGACTCTTCTGATTTTTACCTAAAAATTTAATGTAGCAAAAAATACATCAAAATAGTATAATTCAGCAAACACTCATCGTAAATTATTGTATATTTAGCCGAAAAATCGCTATAAAGCTGATTGCTTCGATGTGACCCAGCCCGGAGAAGCCGATCGACCATCTCTGACATCAGCAGTTTAACTTACAACAACAGCGCCAGCGGTAACACTCCTCAGTCACTTTTACCGCAAAATCAGCCAATATGGATACACTAAATATCTTTCAGTGCCCCGAAGTTACAGTGAAGCGTTTCTTGCTCTTAAGGTTGCAGGGCGCGATCGCCCAGCAGGGGACAGTGCCAGAAATTCCGTTAAATCGGGCAAAAGATCCGGCGCGGGTGCTGTACGTATGTGCGATCGCCCTGAAATTGGCTAAAACTTGGCAGCAGACACCGCAGGCGATCGCCACACAGTTAGCCGAAACTCTCGAACCGCTATGTTACCCAGATTTCGCCGTTAAAGTCGCACCGGCAGGAATTATTAAGCTGGAGTTGAGTGATTCTGGTTTAGCGCTGTGGTTGCAGCGTTTAGCTCAAATTCCCCTACCTGTTCCAGAATCTCGCATATTCTCTCCTGTGGTGTCCGCCGATCGACTGTTTCCGATTCAGTACAGCCACGCGCGCTGCTGTTCCCTGCTGCGAATGGCCCACCGCGAGAAGCTAATTGCGATCGCACAGCCGGATGTCACCACAGCGCCGCAAATTTGGTCGCTGGCGGCCCCAAATCCCATACCCTGGATTGACGAGGGCGATCGGTTGCGGTTAGTACACCCAGGCGATCGTAGTTTAATTTCGCAACTAATAACAGTGCTAGACAATTTATATCCTATTTTTGAGATAGAAAACCGCGATAAACCAGTCAATCATTTAAAATCAGCTAATAGTTTAAGCGACGCATTTCAGACTTTTTATAGTCAATGTCGGATTTGGGGCGAAGTTAAAATAGAACAGCCAAAACTCGCCCAAGCCCGATTGGGTTTAGTATTAGCAACTCAATCTTTGCTCAGGTTTATCCTAGAAGAATTATTAAACGCCGTTGCTCCCCTAGAACTTTGATTGCACTGATACAAACCATTTGCTTTTGTCGCCACTGGCGAGTTTGCCAAGCCGCATTGACAACAGTACCAAGAATTGGGAAAACTAAGGCTACTGCGATCGCCGGATGGGCGAGTGCGATTACATCTGCGATTTCCATACTGAATATCCCAAGATCGTGCCTGCATCTAGTTTAAGGCGTTGCAGGCGACAGTTGCTGTTCTTCCAGTTTGGCGATCGGCAGCGTTACCGTAAACGTACTCCCCACGCCTTCTTCACTGCTCAACGTAATTTCGCCACCCTGCAAGTCCACGCATTTTTTAACAATACTCAACCCCAGTCCAGTACCGGGAATTATACCGACATTTTTGGCCCGGTAAAACGAATCAAACAGCCGTTCTTGGTCTGCCAAAGGTATCCCAATTCCGGCATCTTGTACCGAAAATATCACCTCCGTTTCAGTGACTTTTAATTCAAACAATACTTGAGTATTTGGGGAAGAATACTTAATAGCATTTGATAGCAAATTGCTCAGAATGCGCCGCAGCAAGCTGGCCTCCAAACAAGCCATCGCCGACGGACTGTGATTCACAAAAATCAGCTTCACCGCATCAGTTTGAGGCTTCAACTTCAGGCTGCTCTGAAATTCCGCTACCAACTCATTACAAAACTTTGTTAAGTCTAGGGGTAGCAAGCAAAACGCTATTTTTCCTGACTCAGATTTGCCCAGAAGCAGAACGTCATCTAATAACTGATCGATGCTTTTTGCTGAAGCTTGAGTTTTGTCAAGCAGTTCTTGTGTTCTATCATCTGATAATTTCGATTTGTACCTGGAAAGAACTTGCGTAGTACCGATGATGAAGTTTAAAGGATTGCGAACGTCGTGGGCAATCATGTACAGCAAAGAAGTTTTCATATCGTTGAGTTCTTTGGCTGTTTGCAAAGTGCGATCGAGTTGATCGTGAGACAATTTTAGAGTTAAAGACAACTGGCGCGATCGCAGCAAAATCTCCACCCGCGCTTGCAACTCTATCTTCTCGATCGGAGCAATAATTAAATCATCAATAGTTTGCCAAATAAATCGCGTTGCCATCCCCACATCCGAGCGGGATGTAATCAACAGAAAAGGTAAACACACCGGGCCTTCTGCTTGTTTTTTGGCGGCGATCCATTGCCAGTGCCGTTTCAGGGCAAGACCGTCAACTATCCCCAGGTCAAAAGATTGATTAAATGGTAAAATTTCATCAGTATTTTCCGTTGAGTTGGGCAGCAATACTTCATAGTAAACTGCCAGCCATTCTAATAATAAGCGGCGATTTTCTTTCTGTTCGACCAGCAATAAAATTTGAGTCACGCAGGTTCTCCTAGCAAACTGTGAACAATGCACAGCAAATCTTTAACTATCAAAGGTTTTACCAACATACTCCGAGCACCGCGAGAGAAACTTTCGTGCTGAATCGCCGCGCTTTGTTTGGGGGAAAGTATCAAAAAAGGGATTTGGTGATTGCGCAGTTGTTCGCAGCAGTCCCAAATCCGGCGATCGAAACCAGAAATATCTACTAAAGCCATCCCGATTCTAGCAGGTTCGCCGATCGCCCGTACAACCTCTTCCAAGCTATCAGCCGCGATCGTCTGGTATCCTTCTTTATTGAGGAATTGGGCTAGGAGTTCCAGATTTCGCTGATTGCGGTCTACCGCTAAAATTATTGAATTGCCAGTCATCTATCAGCTTCCTATGAATACGGTTTAGCTTACTTTTCGGCGAGCTATTAAAAGTCGTAAAATACACAATTTTAGCTCTGGTAGGGACACTCAAGCGTGCCCATTCGTGTCAACTTAAGGTACAATCCATAGTCCGGCAAGGGTTGAAACCCCTGCCTCAAAGCTAAAGTCGTCGGTCGCCGACTGAAGAACTCCTGCCGTCCTCTTTGAGAGGACTGTCTTCTATAAGAGGGGGGTTTCAACCCCGGTTGGACTGGCGGGTAAGCGGGAGGATTTGCCGGACTTACAGCTTAATTTGACACGACGAAAGGCTCTTGGAGTGTCCCTACGGTACTCGAAGAGAGCTCGGGGTGTACTTCACAAACATAGAATCTGCTATATTTAACTTTGCTAGGACTTAGGCTATTTCTGAGGTGCGCGGTGCACGCACTATTGATTAACTGCGCGCACTGCTCAGCATTAGGTTAGCGACTGCACGCATTAGCCGCAATTCGCCAAAAACAGCACAACTCCGATTCAATCTTCATCAGCTCCCCCCTCAACCCACACCGGCGCCCCACTCAAAATGCCGCGCAGCCCCCGTATCGGTTTGCTAACTTTGAGGCCGTAGCGAGTAATATCGAGTTCTCGCAGAGTTCTCTCGAAATTGCTGACTCGTTTTTTAATTACTCCGATCGCCTTGCGGATTTCTGTTCTATTATGCAATTGGCGTTCCAGATAGCGAATAAACATCAGATTATCAGCCAAATAGCTAATCCCGATCTCAGTCAGCCGAAAATCTCCACTAATCGCTTCTACCTCATTAATCAAGATCACCGTGACTCCCATATTCTTGAGATACTTGCACAAAGCGTGCAAATTGTTCACCAAATCTTGCCCGCGCATCGAAAGCTGATAGCCTGAAATACTGTCAATCATCACAATCCGCGTCTTTTCCTGTTCCACTTCTCGGCGTACCATATTCGCAAACTGATCCGCCGAATACAGCAACGGTTCCACAGGTATCACCGAAAGACTTCCTTGCGCCATCATCGCCCCAACCGGGATATTGACAGATTCGCAGCGGTGCAGCAGAGTAGAAATCGACTCCTCAAAGATGTAAACTACCGATCGCTCCCCTCTTCCAGCAGCCTCCTTCATAAACTGAATCCCCACCGTCGTCTTACCCACGCCGCTAGGCCCAGTAATCACCGTCACAGTCCCCCGTTCCAGTCCCCCGTGCAGCAGTTCATCCATTTCTGGAACCCCAGAAGAAATCGGTTCAGCCACAAAATCCTGCTGGTAGTTGTCTGGAAGCAGCCGCGGAAATACCTCCATACCAGTCTGAGTCAAGCGCAGCGAATGGTGGCCGTCGCGGAAGTTGGAACCGCGCAGCTTGGTGACAGACAGAGTGCGCCCTTCTGGCCGCAATTCCAAATAAATTACGCCATCGCTGATGAATTGTAAATCGTCATCGGGAGCACTTGATGTGCCTTCTGAGGTGAACACCACCGTCGCCCCCCCTTCCACCAAAAACCGCAGAAAAGACAAAACTTGCTTGCGAAACTGAAACTCATCCGCAGCTAAGTAGCGAAATTGGGTAATCGCGTCCAAAAACACCCGTTGCGGCTTGACAGCTTGGACTCGATCGATAATTTTTTGTGTAGTGGGTTCTCGCTCAACTTCCGACGGCGAGAAAATGTCGTAGGTTTGAACTTCGGTAAAAAATTCAGAGGAGGGGCTCAAATCCAGGAAGGACATCGCCTCCATGTCAAAACCGAGACTTTCGGCATTGGCGCGCAATTGGGCTTCCGGTTCTCCTAAAGTAATAAACAGGGGCGTTTCTCCCTGAGCAATACCTGCGGCCAAAAAATGAAAGCCCAGTGTAGTCTTGCCAGTACCCGGGCCGCCGCGCACCAGATAAGAGCGCTGAGGAACCAGGCCGCCGTCAATCACTTCGTTGAGACCGGTAATTCCTACAGAAAGTCGGTTTTGAGACATTTGTTTGTTCATGTTTTGAATATCGGGCCCGTATTAATATTTAATGGTTTTAGGCAGTGTTGTAATTATTTTTTTACCGGGCGTCTGATAACCTTCATGAAATCTTTTTCTACTAAAAATTACGTTACCACACAAGAATTAGAAACTATTGTCGGCACTGCTGGCATCTGTCTGTGGCAAGATACAGAGGCTGTTTGGCAAGAACGGGTAGAAAAAGCAGTTGCGCCGGGCACTTCAATAGACTGCACTGTTTACCCCAATACTCAGGAAGAACTCGCGGCGGTGATTGCTTGTGCAGGGCGAAATCGCTGGGGCATCTTGCCTTGCGGCAGCGGCAGCAAACTCGACTGGGGCGGTTTAGTTAAATTAGATCCCCCCCAGCCCCCCTTAAGAAGGGGGGAGCAAGATGTTGTCAAAGTCCCCCTTTTTAAGGGGGATTTAGGGGGATCTCCTGATGCAGGGGGCATCGTGGCAGTTAGCACGGCGCGCCTGAACAAGCTTGTAGAACACGCTGTGGGCGATTTAACTGTGACTGCGGAGGCGGGCATGAAGTTTGCCGATTTGCAGGAAATTTTAGGGGCATCAGGTCAATTTTTGCCGATCGATCCAGCATATCCCGAAGACGCAACTTTGGGCGGAATTGTCGCTACTGCTGACACGGGTTCCTTGCGGCACCGCTATCGGGGCGTGCGCGATTTGTTGTTGGGAATTACGTTTGTGCGATCGGACGGTAAAATTGCTAAAGCTGGCGGTAGAGTCGTTAAAAATGTCGCCGGTTACGACTTGATGAAACTGTTTACCGGTGCTTACGGCACGTTAGGAATCATCAGTCAAGTAACTTTCCGAGTTTATCCGCTGCCAGAATCATCGGGAACTGTCATACTGACAGGAGAAACTACTGCTTTAGCCCAAGCCACTCAAATTTTATTATCTTCTGCTCTTACACCAACTTCGATGGATGTGCTATCACCGCGATTAGTAGAAAAACTGAGTTTAGGTAAAGGTTCAGGATTAGTGGTGAGGTTTCAAAGCATCGCCGAAAGTGTTAAACAACAATCAGCCCGCTTGCGGTCAGTTGCCCAAAAGTTGGGTTTGCAAGGCACTAGCTGCGGCGAAAATGATGAGCATCAGTTATGGCAAAGATTGCCAGAAACAGTCTGGGATTGTAGCACAAAATCGGCAATTATTTGCAAAATAGGAATTAGACCGTCGGAAGCAGTCAAGGCAATTAACGAATTGCCGGTACAGGATGCTTTGATTCATGCCGGCAGCGGTTTGGGGGTTTTGCGGTTTGAGGCTGCGACTGCGGATACGCTGTTGCAGGTACGCAGGGGGTGCGAAGCTAAAGGCGGTTTTCTGACTGTTTTGGTAGCGCCGACCGAGATTAAGCAAGAGTTAGATGTTTGGGGCTATACTGGAAGTGCGATCGATCTAATGCGCCGCATCAAACAAGAGTTTGACCCGGAAAATATTTTAAATTGCGATCGTTTTATCAGCGGTATTTAATTTAAAGTTTGCAGTCAGGAATTCAGTTTTTATTGGTACCAGCTTAACGTCTTATATAATACAGATATAGTGTTTGACGATTAGGCCATCGATCCCCCCTAACTCCCCTTCTTAAGGGGGGAACCGGAAATGCTCTTGCCTCCCCCTTCTTAAGGGGGATTGAGGGGGATCTAGACTTAGCTAAAAGCGAGATATAGCGAGGGTTTTCTGCGATTGTTGACACCAATATTTCAGTCCTTCTTAAATCCCAGAAAAAGGACTTGCATTCCTCACTACGAACCCAAAAAATTAGGTAATATATTATGCAAACTTCAGAAAAATCTCAAATTCCCAGCGACGATTTAAAACCCGCGAAAGAAAGCAATTTCCTAGCCCAAAATCCCCACTTACAAAGCCTCGAAATCCCCGGTTTTGACGCCAACAATCCGCCCGATCCAAAATTAATCGATTCTTGCGTGCACTGCGGCTTTTGCTTATCAACTTGTCCGAGTTATCGCGTACTCGGTAAAGAAATGGATTCGCCCCGAGGCCGCATTTATTTAATGGATGCAATTAATGAAGGCGACGCACCTTTAAACGAAGCAACTTCGCAGCATTTCGATACTTGTTTGGGCTGTTTGGCCTGCGTGACAACTTGTCCGTCGGGAGTTCAATACGACAAGTTAATTTCCGCAACTCGCCACCAAGTTACTCGAAATCAGAAACGCACTTTTTCTGACAATGTAATTCGGACTCTGATTTTTAATCTCTTCCCTTATCCTCACAGATTGCGGCCTTTGCTTGTACCGCTGTTTATTTATCAAAAATTAGGTCTGCCAAAGCTTGTTCGCAAAACAGGTTTGCTGAAAAAAGTATTTCCCCGTTTGGCGGCGATGGAATCAATTTTGCCACAGGTAACAGTTGATTCTTTTCGGGATAATTTACCCGAAATCATTCCCGCACAAGGTGAAAAACGTTATCGAGTCGGCGTGATTTTAGGCTGCGTGCAGCGACTGTTATTCTCGCCTGTTAATGAGGCTACGGTGCGAGTTTTGACGGCTAACGGTTGCGAGGTTGTGATTCCGAAAAGTCAGGGATGCTGTGCTGCTTTGCCGGAACATCAAGGACAAGCAGAACAGGCGAAAGCTTTGGCGAGACAGATGATT
>JAYUGZ010000448.1:0-10787 GCA_043767465.1 Cyanobacteriota bacterium | reverse complement strand
GTTTGTGGCCGTCGGAACAAGCAGTCAGCCCGGAAATTTTGCCCTACATTGCTAAACAAGGGTTTAAATGGATTGTCTCGGATGAGGCGGTATTGGGGTGGACAATTAAACACTTTTTTAACCGCGATGGGGCGGGGAATGTCTGCGAACCAGAATTGTTGTATCGCCCTTATCGTTTAGAAACTCCTGATGGCGATTTGGCGATCGTATTTCGAGACCACAGATTGTCTGATTTGATTGGTTTTACCTACGGTTCTATGGAACCGAAGAAAGCAGCGTCAGATTTGGTGGGACACTTGGAGGCGATCGGCAGAACTCTCAAACACCGACAACCAGATGGCCAAACATCCCTAGAAAATCCCTGGTTAGTGACGATCGCCCTTGACGGCGAAAATTGCTGGGAATTCTATCCCCAAGACGGCAAACCGTTCTTAGAATCACTCTATCAAACTCTCAGCGACAATCCCGATATCAAATTAGTCACAGTCTCGGAATTTCTCGACCAATTCCCAGCAACCGAAACCATACCCGCCGCCCAACTCCACACCGGTTCCTGGGTAGATGGTTCCCTGACAACTTGGATCGGCGATCCTGCGAAAAATCGCGCTTGGGACTTGTTAGGGGCGGCGAGACAAGTATTGGCAAACCATCCAGAAGCCACGGAAGAGAGCAATCCCGAAGCTTGGGAAGCGCTGTTTGCGGCTGAAGGTTCCGATTGGTTCTGGTGGTTTGGCGAAGGCCATACGTCGAATCAAGATGCCATGTTCGACCAACTCTTCCGCGAACACGTAGCTGCAATTTACGAAGCTCTGGGCGAGCCCGTACCCCCGTCCGTGCGGCGGCAAGTAGAGGTGCACGAGGTGCAAGGCGACCACCAGCCGCTGAGCTTTATTCACCCGATTATCGACGGTATCGGTAACGAACAGGATTGGGACAAAGCCGGCCGGATTGAAGTTGGGGGAGCAAGGGGTACAATGCACCGGAGTTCGGCAATTCAGCGGCTTTGGTACGGTGTCGATCACTTGAATTTTTATATTCGCGCCGATTTCAAGGCAGGGGTGCGGCCGGGTATTGATTGCCCGCCGGAGTTGAATTTGTTCTGGTATTATCCCGATCGCACGATGCACAATAGTCTGATTCCGCTGTCGGGTTTGCCAGACGAAGCACCGCTAAACTATCGATTCCACCATCAGTTAGAGATTAATTTGCTGACGAAATCGATTTGGTTTCAGGAAGCAGGAGAGAGCGATGAGTGGCATTCCCGCATCAGCCGCGCCCAAGTGGGACTGGATAAATGTTTGGAGGTAGCAATACCCTGGGCGGATTTGCAAATTATGCCGGACTGGCAGATGAGGCTGATTGCGGTTTTATCGGAAGGGGAGCGTTATTCTAGTTGTATGCCGTTCGATTCTTTGATTGCGATCGGAATGCCTTAAAAAGTCAGTTGACAGTTGACAGTTGACAGTTGTCAGTTGTCAGTTGTCATTGGTGATTGGTGATTGGTCATTAGTCCGATCGCCTCCGGTCGATTAATCGCTATAAAATTGGTTCGTAGTGAGGACTTCAGTCCTTTTTTTTTCTGAGGACGGGCGTCCTTTGTTTTCTGACGATGGGCGTTCTCACTACAAACGTGATAATAGGTGAATTTACTGGATATTAGATCATTAGTCATTGGGAAATTATCAAACTAATGAGCCGCATTTTGCTATTGGTCGATCGCCATCAACAACAATATTTGCCGATCGCACACCTCAACACCGACCATGAGGTAATCTTACCCGATCGCACTTCAGAACCAAACTCGGATTTTCCCATTACCCAAATCGCTTTTGACTTGTGCATTATCGACGAGGAAAACTTCGATCGCTTCGGGGCGCTAGTAGAAGTATTAAAAACTGCCACCGCTCCGATATTTTTACCGTTTTTGCTCGTGACAAAATCCCAAATGTCGGCTGTTTCTGAGCCGCCGTTTTCGCTGATTGCAAAACAACTCCAAGGCAAAATTGACGATTTGATCGTAAGTCCCGTAGATGCCACCCAACTGCACTTACGGGTAGAAAATTTGTTGGCGCGCAGGCGATTGTCCCTAGAACTCCACAGACTTCAGGAAGTAATTAAAGAACGCACTTTTACCGAAAGTTTGTTAATCGACTTGGTGCAAACGGCAAACGAAAATCTGCAAGGGGAAATCGCCAAGCGGGCCGAGGTAGAAGCTACACTGCGATCGAACTCCTATCTCGACTTGCTGATGAA
This sequence comes from Cyanobacteriota bacterium, assembly GCA_043767465.1. Classification (GTDB taxonomy): domain Bacteria; phylum Cyanobacteriota; class Cyanobacteriia; order Cyanobacteriales; family Microcoleaceae; genus Microcoleus. The sequence goes on along the minus strand of JAYUGZ010000448.1, from coordinate 8,534 downwards.
TGCCATGCCGGATCTTGTCTGCTTTAAAGATGGCGAGGGCAGGTGGCAGGAGGCAAATCAAGCGATATTAGAATTGTTCGAGCTATCAGCAGATGAATACCGCGGGCTGACAGATTCTCAGCTAGGAGAACTCAGCAGTTTTTACCGGGAGGCTCTACAGGCGTGCGAGATTAGCGATCGATTAGCGTGGGAAAAAGGTACGCTTTCTAGGGCAGAAGAGGTGATTCCCCGATCGAACGGTACTGTGAAAATCTACGATGTGATTAAAGTACCCGTATTTCACCCCGACGGCAGACGCAAAAGTATCGTGATTTTGGGCCGCGACATTACCGAATACAAGCAGGCGCAAGACGAACTGGTGCGCTTAGCGTCCATTGTCGAGTCTTCCGACGACGGTATTGTGGGCAAAACCCTCGCCGGGACGATTCTGAGCTGGAACGCCGGGGCAGAGAATATTTACGGCTACTGTGCGCAGGAAATTAAAGGAAAGTCGATCGAGATTTTAGCAATTCCCGAACGCCCCGAGGAAATGGCCCAAATTCTGGAAAATATTCGGGCTGGAGCCACTATCGACCATTACGAAACCCTGCATTTGCGCAAAGACGGCAAACAAATAGATGTCTCCCTGACGATTTCTCCGATTAAAGATGCGACAGGAACACTAACGGGCATTTCGACAATCGCTCGCGACATCAGCGACAGCAAGCGCATCGAAAAAGCTCTCGAACAACTCCGCCACCAAAATGAATTGATTTTGTTCTTTGCAGGAGAAGGAATTTGCGGGTTAAATAAACAGGGAAAAGTAACTTTTGTCAATCCGGCGGCGGTAAGAATGGCTGGCTGCTCATCGAAGCAATTGATCGATCGACCACTCTATGAAAGCTTACACCGTTCACAGGCAGAATGCTCAAAGGCGATCCTCTTCGTTGGCGTAGCCCCCGTAGGGGCGGGCTGCGCTAACGAGCAAATCTCATCTGTAACAGACATCAATTCCGGCTCTCAACTTCCCCCAGACAGCGCCACACCTGCGACGGGAAAACTGTCGAACCCAGTAAGTTCTCAAATTTTAGACACTTTGGCAGACGGAGAGGTGCGGCGTGTCACGGATGAGGTTTTTTGTCGGCGAGATGGCAGCAGTTTTCCGGTTGAGTACGTTGTCGCTCCGATGCGAGAACAAGGCGAAATTATTGGCGCTGTGGTGACTTTTAAAGATATCACCGATCGGCTGGCGATCGATCGCATGAAAGATGAATTCATCTCTGTTGTTAGCCACGAACTACGCACGCCCATGACCTCGATTCACGGCGCCCTCGGCCTGCTCAACAGCGGCCTGCTTGACGCTTACCCCCAGAAAGCCAAGCGGATGCTGGAGATTGCTGTCAGCAACACTGACCGCTTGGTGCGATTGATCAACGACATCCTGGATTTAGAGCGGATGGAGTCGAGTTACAGCACTGCCATCAAACAAACTTGCAATGTCGCTGAGCTGATGTTGCAGGCGGCTGATGAGATGCAGGGAATGGCTCAACAGGCGGGAGTTACTCTGGAGGTTCGGCCTGTGCAGGTGCAATTGCGCGCTGTTCCCGATCGGCTAATTCAGACCTTGACAAATTTGCTCAGCAATGCTATCAAGTTTTCGCCGCCCGGTGCTACGATTTGGCTAAGCGGGGATTTGACGCACGAGCGAGATTTGGCAGAAAAATCTGGGTTGAAGTCAGTGTCGTCTCCTGAATCTACCGGCATCAATCCGCACGTAGCAGTGAGTTCGGAAATCCTGATTACTGTGAAAGACCAAGGGCGGGGCATTCCGGCGGACAAGCTAGAGATGGTCTTTGAACGCTTCCAACAGGTTGATGCTTCTGATTGTCGCCAGAAAGGAGGAACTGGTTTGGGGCTGGCTATTTGTCGCAGTATCGTGCAGCAGCACGGGGGCCGGATTTGGGTGGAAAGCGTTTTGGGGGAGGGCAGCACTTTTTTCTTAAGTCTGCCACTTATTGGGGAAGGGCTGGCGAGTGAAAGTTAATTTCTACCCAGGTTTACCCACAGTTAGTCATTTTGTGCAGATTCTTGGCTGAAGTTATCGATAAACAATCTCAGCCTTTTCTGCCATCATGGACGGACAAAAATCAGGATTTGAAGTCGAAAAGCGGATTTTTGGGGTGGTGAGATTTTACAGTTTTGAAAATTTACTGTAAAGTTCGATCGGGTGAAACAGTTTGCTTTACAAAAAATTCACATTTTACTTCTAGTCTGTGATCAGTTCTGATTGTTAAAAAAAATGTTAATTTTGACTGCCAAACGCATCTTGGTTATTGACGATGCCGAAGATATTCGGGAAGTGGCTCAAGTCAGTCTTGAGGTGGTGGGGGGCTGGGAAGTCATGACCGCGAGTTCTGGCCGCGAGGGAGTGGCTAAGGCTCTGGCTGAACAGCCTGATGCTATTCTGTTGGACGTGATGATGCCCGACCAAGATGGGCCTACTACTTTTCTACAGTTACAAGCTAATCATGCTACGCAACACATTCCGGTAATTTTATTGACAGCTAAGGCTCTGGTTGGCGACAGGCGGATGTTCGCGGAGTTGGGGGTGGTGAGCGTGATTGCTAAGCCTTTTGAACCGATGTCTTTGGCTACTCAGGTGGCTGAAGCTTTGGGCTGGGATCAAGTATAAGTCGTTAGCGCAGCCAGCCCCTACGGGAGGCTCATCAACGAAGACGATCGCGCGTCTCAAATTGTCTAACCAAATAAAAAAAATATTCCTGCTAGATTTTTATGCTGAATATCATCGGGCAGGATTATATTTTTTTTTGTAACAACTTGCTCATCTTCATAAGTTCTTCAGTTTTTCGTTTTAGTTTAAGCACATCGTCAGGAATCGCTCCTGACTGTTGGCAGACACCTTGGGAGAAGACGACTATGCCCTCAGCTTACATTTTGCTACTGATAGTTTCTCTGGCAGCAGTCTGGACTTACTGGCAAACCTCTCAAGATATTTTTGTTCTGCTGGGTTTGGCGGGACTGGGTTGCTTTATTTGGGGTTTCTCTTTAGCTCCTTGGATTGTTCAGCTTCTGATTGTAGTGTTGCTGCTGGGTATCCAAAAGTGCTACTTACGAAACGCGGAAAGTTTTGAGTAATTTTTTTTTATTGTTGTCTCTGGATTTGAGATGCACCGACATTAGTCAAGGTCTGTAATGAATTGGTTATCGCTCCATATCTTAAAGAAGGTTTAAAATATCATGAATAGTTGCCCTTGTTGCTCCTCGACATTACTCCGCCACGCTCGCCACAATCGCGTTTATTGGTTCTGCTCCCACTGCTGGCAGGAAATGCCGGATCTGTCGGAAATGATTTTAAGTAACAGCCTGCGGGCTCACAAACGGGACGGTTTGGGGAAGCTTCCTGGTTTGATTCCTAAAGTGAGGATTTTGGATTCGGTAGGAATTGCTTAGGAAAGCTGTAGTTGGTCTCGGGATAAATATTCAGACGGAAAAGATTTTTGATTGTGCCATGGATTGCATTTTTTTTGATTAAAAATGCAAAAGCCCCTTCAGTGTGAGTGAAGGGGATTTATTGGTGGGCGATCGCACTTGGGATGATCTCGATCGCCCTCGTGAGTTACAGCTATTGTGCAGTTAAGCTGATTACATCAAACCTATTTGAGAGAGAATGCCTTGACCGGTAAGGTATTCGGTAGCTAAACCGATCACGAAGCCCAGCATTGCCAGACGGCCGTTCCAGGTTTCAGCGAACTCAGTGAAGCCTAATTTTGCGTCTTTGTTTTCCATGACCATAAACCTCGTTGTATTTCAACCTTATGTAACTAAACTTAACACAGCAGTAAAAATATTGCAACATATTTTTACATTTATTTTTCAAATATCTGCAATAAGGGGGATGAACCCCTGGGTCGAGGGCGATCGCCTCGGGGGCGAGAAACCGGGTTTCTTCAGATATTTTCCGTTACTCGTCGCCAAGTCTCATAGAAACCGGGTTTCTGAGGTCAGGGCGCGTAACTTGCGATCGGTCTCAGGTTCGCGAAAATCTTGGTGAGATATGAGGATGTCAAAAAACAATTTCAATAAATACTTGACATCCCATAATTAGAGCGCCATACTAAAGCCACAGCTAAAACTAAATATCGCATTCAAAATCAAGGAATGTTGATTGAGTCGTCTTAGCTACAGGATGTATAGAACTCGAACAAGTTTCTAGCACCCCATTGAGCGGAAAGTAAGTCTAATGTCGTTTTAACAAGTTAATACAAGCTTGAGAAAATCGAAACATTATAGAGTTATATTTCCCTTCAACGGGCTGCTACTAAGCTCCTTCCAGTTCTATACATCCTGTAGCTAAGACGCTAATCAAATCCCTACAGAATCAAAGTATTTTATGGTAACAGATTGTTCTGTGCGGAAATGTTCATTTTTGAGCAAACCCACAGGTAACGTTCCATTAATGCTAGATGCGTGATATGTCGAGGCTGTCCAGTCAACCTAATTTTAGGAATTACTCACATGGACACTCATCGAATCACAGCCAAACAAACAAGCCAGTCTCAGCGAGTTGCTATACTTTGGGATGGTCAGAACGTCCACTTAAAGCAAAAGGAAGCTGAATTATTGGTGGCTTTTGCCAAATCAAAAGGGCGTTTAGATTGGCAAAACTTTTACTACAACTCGCATCACAAAAATCAAGTCAACGACAAAAATCGGCTCGAAAAGCTTGGCTTTCAAGGCATTGATGTCCCCGATTCAGGCAAAAATAGTGCAGATAAACAATTGGTGTTTGACTGTATTAAACGAGTTGCAAGTAAGCCTTCTCCTGAAATAATTATCCTAGTCTTAGGAGATAGAGACTTTGCAGGTTTAATAACCGTTTTGATTACTTTGGGTAAAACAGTCATCGTTTTTGCACGGCGCGAAAGTGCAAGCAAAAAACTGATTAAGCTCGTTGGTGACGATAACTTTCATTATGTACATGAATTACCTAGTTTGTGTGCAGGATTGAAACCGCAACTAAAAAAGCCAAAAGAGTTATCAATACAAGCAGACAAAGTATCTGCGTGAAGCACCACGACCCGCCCGGGGTTTAAACCCCGGGCTAATAGCGAAAGTCGGTTAAAACCGACTGAAGACAGCGTAAAAAAAACACAATCTTCAGTCCTCTTCAGAGGACTTTAGCTATGAGCCAGGGGTTTAAACCCCTGGCGGACTAAAGGTAAAACCGACAAATATCTGTTAACATTTACCTCGCCGCCGATCGCAAAAATCCAGTTTCTTTGATAAACTAGATTCTCCAAACAAACCGCTATCTGCGGCTCTTCCATGTCCGCATAACAACACCAACCCTTAACAAACTCCCATGCCATTAACTAATCCAACACAAGAACTCCAAATAACCATTCCGCAATTCAACAATGAAAAACTATTGCGCCAAGCCCTCACCCATCGTTCCTACGTCAACGAAAACCCCACATTCCGCGAAGCAGACAACGAACGCTTAGAATTTCTCGGCGATGCTTTGCTGACATTTCTCAGCGGCGAATATCTCTATCAGCGTCACCCAGAAATGGGAGAAGACCAAATGACTCGCCGCCGTTCTGCATTGGTAGATGAAAAGCAATTAGCCAGATTTGCTACTGAAATCAGTTTAGACTTAAAAATGCGACTCGGCAAAGGAGCTTATCGAGAAGGGGGGATTACCAACCCCAATTTGCTCAGCAGCACCTTTGAAGCATTCATTGGCGCTTACTATCTGGACACGGAAGATATGGATAAAGTTCGCGAGTTTGTGTGGCAAATGTTTGATTCTGTCCCCGACAATGTGGTGGAAACGCGATCGACTGTAGACTCGAAAAACCGCTTTCAGGAATGGGTACAAGCCAACGGTGAGACGACTCCGCCCAAATACGTGACAATCCAAGCAGGGGGAACTCCTCACCAACCGGAATTTCTCGCTAAAGTTTATGTTGCAGACAAATGCTACGGAGAAGGTAAAGGCAAAAGTAAAAAAGATGCTGAGAAAAATTCGGCAGAAGATGCACTAGCAAAGCTGAAAAAACGCGGACTGATCTAAACGTGACAATATTGGTAAAAACTACTAGCTTTTTTGCCAGATGACACAAAAAACACGTGCATCCGCGATTATTGCTACAACTAAACTTGCCCAATTAAGGAGATAGCACAACCCCAAATCCTGCCTAAAACCATCCTTTATTTCTGAGAGTAGAAGCTTTTTTAGCTATGCTAATTAAAGCTCTAGGCGACATATCTTTATCGACAGTTATGCGAGAGATGCGGTAGTTATTTTGCAGTCGGTTTACTCTGAATAAATTGTCATCGTACAAAAAGCCGGTTAAATGATATTTAGGCAAAATCTCTTCCACTTCCCAGTCTGATGCGCCGTAGGGATAGGCAATGTGAGCGCCGATCACTTTATTTTTGTCTAAATCTCCCATACATTTTCTCAACTCTAACTTGGATTTAGCAATTTCAAATTCTAATTCTTTGCCGCTGATTTTAGTTAAATTTTTGTGAGTAAAACCGTGAGACTGAACGTCATAAAAACCTTTTTGGTATCCATCTCTTAAATCGTTGCAAGTAGTGTGGGCTAAAAAATCTTTACCCATATCAACGCCTAAAAAGTGAGGATTGACAAATAAGACAAACTTGCCCTTTTCTTTGTAAATAACTGAGAGTTTTTCTAGGAGGGGCAGTGCATTTTCGTGAACGCCTTTGTAGCCGTCGTCAAAAGCGAGCATAATCGGTTTTTGACCCAAGTTTTGAGCGGGTATTGGCTGCGACTTGTCGATAAAGTATACGTACAAGTCTTGAGATGATAACAACCAATAGTTTTCTTTAATTAGATATTCTAAAAAAACTGAGAAGTTTTGTTTGGTGTAGTCAGTGGGAAAAGCGAGGCGCTTGGGGGGCTGTTCGGCGCGATTTTGAGTGTCTACAATATCGTGAAAGCCGATGATAGGGATTCTGATGAAGTTAGATTCTACTGTCCAGCCCGAAATAGCTATGCTGATGGCTAAGATCAGGAATAAGTAGATCGGTTTGGCTTTGTGTAGCAGGCGAGATAGAAAATCTCGCAGGATGTTTGCTTTTTTTAACAAGTGCTCGCTCCTCGTAATTTTATTGCCAGTTTTCGTGCTATTCATCTCTACCATTAATAGAGGCCAATTCAGCAAGATTGACATTTTTTTGGCGATTTATTTGGAATTTAGGTAGAGTGTGCGATGCAGCCGTTGGGGTTAGCTTTTACTCCTCGAAGATGAAAGCCTCTTCGACGATCGCCCTCCCTTGATTCCCAGAGCGCAGAATGCGCTATAATCGGGGCTGGCGCGAGTGTTATTGCCGTCGATCGAGGGTGACAATGCCAGAATTTCGTTGGCGAGTACCTGAGTGTCGATCGTACTTTTTGGAAATATCAGAGCAATTGATGTCTACTCAAAACCCGACTACCCTAACTGTAGAAGCAGCACAGCAAATCCTCAAGGATTTTACTTGTCTGGATATGCAATCTGTAGCATCGCCGCTGGAAAAACAGGCGCTGCGTCAAGCGATTTTGCTGGTAGCAAGTTTGTCTGATTACCAAATGCTGGGAGTTTGTGCTACTTCGACGGATGAGGGCTTTTCAGCTTTAGCAACTTATTTGAAGGCTTTGGGATATGATGCTGTTTTAGATCCAAGTGCTTTTGCGACCTTTACTGGTTCGGTTTATATCAAGTTTAATACTTTGAAAGGTTCGTATTATGTTGATGGCTATCCGGGAACTTATCGGGGCGTGTTAGTATCGTGCCAATTTTCCTCAGAAGATGGAGTTAGCGGGACTTACGGTCATTTACCTCTCGATTTATTTGTTGATTAATTGGGAAGAAGGAAGTTCGGCAACGGATGCAAGTAACGGATTTAACGGATGAATTTTGAGGTTCTAGGTGCGAATTTAGATGATGTCATTGCGAGGCACGAAGCAATCGCAGGGTAAGAGAGATTGCTTAGTTCTTCGCAATGACATACTGTAGGGTGCGTCAGACAATAGCTAATCGCATAAATCGAAAATAACGCCTGACGCACCCGAAAGCCAAAAAGGTTAACCCTTACCAATGAGCAATTCTGGCTCAGGTTCCGGTGCAGTTTCTTCTGGTGAGATTCCGAGAATATCGCTGTACAAGTTGACGTATTTCTTAGCAGAAATATCCCAGCTAAAATCTTCTCTCATCCCGCGTTGTTGCAGTTCTTTCCATTTATCTTTGTAGCGGAAACCTTCCCATGCTCGGATCATGCAGGTGAACAAGTCGAGGGGTTCGTAGCGATCGAAACAGTAACCGGTACCAGTATTGTCGATCGGGTTGTTGTGGGAGACGGTATCGACTAAACCACCGGTGCGGCGCACCAATGGGACGCACCCGTAGCGGAGGGCGAGCATTTGGCTGATGCCGCAGGGCTCGAAACGGCTGGGCATCAGGAAGGTGTCGCAGCCTGCGTAAATGCGCCGGGAGAGGGCGTCGTTGTAGAGTAATTGGGTG